>JAAXZX010000066.1 GCA_012719645.1 Clostridiaceae bacterium | reverse complement strand
TTTATATCAATGAGGGCAACGTCAGGCTGCCTGGATAGCCAGGCCGCCGCTTCGGCCATGATTTCCGGCTCACACCCGAAGATCTGGACGCCTATGGGCATTTCATCCGGCCAGGTACGGGCGATTTCAAAGGTTTTTTTGTCCTTGTAGTGCATGGCCTTGGCACTGACCATTTCTGTATAAACCAGTGACGCTCCCTTTTCCCTGCACAGCAGCCGGAAAGGGCGGTCGGTCACTCCCGCCATGGGAGCAAGAAAGATATTGCCCCAGGCGGCCAGGGGGATAGGGGCTTTTCTGTCCATGCTCAATAAATCAGCCTCCCGGTCTTCACGGATGGTTTTATGCCATAACATGAATTATACCAAAAAAGCGGCAAAAAAAACCTTCTATCATTCACGGCGATAGAAGGCGGATTTGCGTGTATATCAGGTTTTCATGACGGATAATTTGCTCAGAAGGGAAGATCCTCATCATCCCCGCTGAACGGATAATAACCATCACCACTCTCAGGCTGCTGGATGCCACCCGTATCCTGTGCCATCGGTCCCGGAACGGTGTTGCTGTACGAAGGCGTTCCTGATGGCGCACTGTCCCGGTCGCGCCTGCTGTCCGCAAAGAAAACATTCTCGCAATGTATCTCGGTACGGGAATGCCTGTTCCCCTGCTGATCCTGCCAGTTGTTGTTCCTCAGGTAGCCCTCCACCAGTACCTGCATGCCCTTTTTGAAATACCTGCTGACGAAATCGGCGGTACCCCTCCAGGCTACAATGTCAAAAAAGTCTGCGGTGGGCTGGCCTTCCTGCTGTTGCCTTACCTGGCGGTTTACAGCAAGCCTGAAACGGCTCACCGAAATGTTGTTCTGCGTGTAGCGCGTTTCCGGATCAGCAACAAGTCTTCCCATCAGAATAACCTTATTCATAAAACACCACCCGATCCACCTGATTGAGGTGATTATTGGTCCGGTCTGCCTTAAGCTAACCGGCCTTGAACGGGGCGGCTGCCCCGAAGCCTTTCGGCAGTCTTCCCAGGTATTAATCCTTGCTGACTACCAGGTACTTGAGAACTTCTTCAGTGATCTTGAAGTTTCGCTCAAGCTCGGCGGGAAAGTCCGGATTGGCCGAGAAGTTCATGAGCACATAGTACCCTTCCTTCTGCTTCTGGACTTCATACGCCAGCTTTTTCCTGCCCCATTCCTCTGTGCTCTCGAGTTCACCGTACTGGGAAACAAGGTTATTGAACCTCTCAACGACGGCTTTAACCTGCTCTTCCTCGAGGGTTGGAGAAATGACGTAGACGCATTCATACTTCCTCATGGCAAAGTCACCTCCTTCTGGACTGATCGGCCCTGCGTCGCATGCGCAGAGCAAGGATATGCCGCAAATAATGCGGCTTTGCCGCATGCCGGACCTATGGCGCCGGCTGCGGGCTAAATAGTATAATAACATAACCGGCCGCAGGCTGGCAACCCTGCTTTGATATGACATCCCTTTCCTGTCATTGCGGGGAGGCGCAGCCGACGAAGCAATCTCGTAAAATAGAGGTTGGAGGTTAGAATGAAGGAAGGGCTGCGATGAGATTGCCGCGCTCCACTTCGCTCCGCTCGCAATGGCAGCTATTTCTTCATTCTTTCCAGGGTTTCCTTCAGGAGGCCTATCTCCTGGACCAGGGTTTTTATTCTCAGGGCCTGCCGGGAAACGGCTACCGTAAGAGTAAAAACGATCATCAGAAGCAGGAAGATGACGCAAAGGTAGAGAGCGTTAACCGGCAGCTCGATGTGCATAACCGCAGCGATGAAATACAGTATCTCCGGGAAAATTGACAGCAATACGAAACTGAGGCTTGTGAGAATCCATGTGAGGGCATACTTGAGTTCCAGCTTTTTGGTCCGCACCATGTTCATTATGAATATGAAAAAGCCCAGGGATCCGATTATAAGAATTATTCTCAGAACGGTACTTATCTGGTTCATTTGTCACCATCCCCATTCCTTCTTGCAATGGCTGCCATTATAACAGCCAGGGTGACCTTGATCATGTAATAGGCGGCGAGATTCCTGGTAATGGACGATTCCCCCGACTGTCTCGGGCGCATGATCACAGGGACTTCCGCAATACGGTACCTGTTTCGCAAGGCTGTTACTATGGTTTCAGGTTCAGGGTAGTCCTTGGGATAACTGTTGGCGAAGAGTTTTATAAGCTCACGGCTGCAGGCCCGGAAGCCGGATGTGGGATCCGATATATACTGGCCTGTAAGAAGCTTTATAAGCCAGGAGAAGAACTTGATTCCCGCACGCCTCGAGAGGGACGACTGGTAGCCTTTATTCTCGATAAAGCGGGAACCCACGCACATATGGTATCCTTCATGAATGCGCGACAGGACCAGCTTGAGGAATTTCGGGTCATGCTGGCCGTCGCCGTCCATTTGGACCGCGATGTCATAGCCATGTTCCAGGGCATACTTGTATCCGGTCTGCACCGCTCCGCCTATGCCCAGGTTGACTGGCAGCGAAACCACGGGAACGCCATACTGGCGGCAGACCTCCTCTGTATTGTCGGTTGAGCAGTCATTTATGACAACAATATCAACGTCCCGCGGCACTTCCTTAAGCTCCTCAAAAAGCCTCGGGAGGTTCTTTGCTTCCTGGTACGCGGGTATGATGACAAGAGTCTTCAACGTGTTACTACTCCTTACTGGATTATAGTTATAGGTTACCATAGGCTGTCGATTTTTACTATAACACTTGAGGTGAGAAGTGAGAAGCTGGATGTTAGAGAATACCGATGCAATAAAGAGATTGCCGCGTCGCTGCACTCCTCTCAATGACAATACTGGAGGTTAGAGGTCAGAGGTTGGATGTCAGAAATTGCTGAGTTTCTTTTGCAGTAATACCTCAGGTATGCCGTTGTGGCGGGCTTTTGCGAGATTGCTTCGTCGACTTCGTCTCCTCACAATGACACCCTTGGTTATTCTCTCGGTGGTTTTATAAGTTCCCACAGCTGGTTCACCAGGAAAGCGGCGCCCACCATGATAAAGAACATCATCTGGTAGGCATAGCGTGTGTCGGGTATGAACATAAGCTGTATACCCAGGATGATCAGCCCGTAAAAATACAGGCAGAATCCCTTTATGTTCCTGATGGAGTGCCATATCATTCCGGGTATGCCCATGCAGATAATCATGCCGTGGATGGTTTCCGCCAGCCTTTTTATCTCGGGCGCCAGGTTGACCAGGTAGGGCTTCTCAAAAATATGCCGGGTTTTGCCCCAGGTAAACCATTTGATATAGAGCCACGGGTCTGTTTTCAGCCCGTTTATTATACGCTTTATACCCCACTCCCTCTGGGCATCGTTTACACCCTTTATGCTCTCGGGTATATCCTGGAAGTAATCCTGCCAGTATGGGTAGGTACCGGCAAGAAAAGCGTTCCCGTCACCCTTGGCCGTGATGACCAGCGTTCCGAGGGTTATTATGTTCCTGATCCACCAGGGCGCCATGATTACAACAAACCCGGCCAGCTGCAGCGCGAACACCTTCATGGTCCCGGCAAGACTTCCCCGGACCGCGCCATATGACGTATACTGCCTTTTCCTCCCGCCTATGGCCAGGTAAACAAACGGCACGATGAACAGGGGCAGCAGCGTTGGCCGGACCAGGATGTGCAGCCCGAAGGCCGCTCCCGAAAGAAAATGCAGGAACTTCTTTTCGGTATCAAAGGCCGCCGCCGCAATACAGAAATAGACCAGCATAGTAAACAGCCCCAGCCCTTCTGTCAGGATCAGGGTGCAGGAAAGGACATAGGAAGGATAGACTGCTACAAGCAATGCGGTCAATACTGCCGGAAGATCTTTGCCGAAGACCCTTCGCACGAAGGCGAAGGCCAAAAGGGCGCTCAGGCTTCCCAAAAAAGCCTGGATAAGCCGGACCGCCGTGATCTGGCGCCAGGGATCGCCCAGCACTTTATAGACCAGTGCAAGAATAACGGGATAGGCAGGCATAACCCGTGCGTTGGATACACCCGGGGATCCTCCATAGGGATTGCCGTCGTACCAGTAGCCGTATATACCTGTATCGGCAAGCTGATGGGACATGAGCCAGTAGTTCCGGGCATCCCCTGTAAGCCCCATGTTATCCTTGAACCGCATAACAGCCATGCCCCTTAAGGCAAGAGCAAGCAGGAATATGAAAATCAGAACAGCCCACAGGGCGGGCCTGGTCCTACTCTTTAATGTCATGTCATCCTCCATGGCCAATAAGGTCAGAAACCATTAGCTTATCTTCGGCTTTGCTTTCTTTCCAACCTCTGCCTTCTTACGTCTATAAATGACATTAATAGTTTACCCTACTTTTTCCCTGGCATCATCCCTTTTATTTCAGCCGCTCCAAGGCCGGCCAGCATGATGAACAGCGGAACTGCGGGCATATGGTACCTTGACTGGACCTCCAGGAAGCAATATGCCAGGAACATCGCGCCGATGACCAGCCAAAACAGGGCAGGCGCCATGGTCTTCCTCCTGTATGCGGCATAGCATCCCGCCGCCGCAAGAAAGAGAATCACCAGGTAAAACAGTTGGGAGCCAGCGTAAAAGTACCTGGGATGGAGCTTGATGAACTCTTCCAGCCTGCCGCCGCCTTCCGCGGAGATTATACTCCAGTAATAGCCGTAGTCCTCCTTGCCCCACTGGTAATTGGTCTTTTTCACCATTAGCTTCAAGAAGCGTGCGGGATCTTCCCTGATCCTCTGTATTGCGAGCTTTTGAGCCTCGCTGTGGACCCTGTCGAAATCGAAATCATATTTTGCTATGATGCTGAAATCCTCCTGGTTGAACATACCGTTGGCTTCATAGTTTGTTCCGACCAGGAAATTATAGCCCGACCCCGAGCGGGTGATATCGATTCCGGAAAGCTCCTTTATGGGGATGCTTGCCAGCTTTAGAACCGCAAAATATGATAGGGCCGCCAAAACGACGCAGAACGCTTTTTGGGCGATATCCCTGCCTTTTGGCCCGCAGCGCGGTATGAAAAACAGTATGCATACGGCGGCCGCCGGGACAAGGACCATGGCCATGGGGCGCATTGCCTGGGCAATAGCCGTAAGAGCGCCCGCCAGTACAAGCAGCGCATAACCTTTTGGGTTTCCTGCATGGCGCCTGGAAAAAATGACCAAAACATAGATAGCGGCAAGGAATGGCACAAGGAAGCTGTTCTCGGCCGCAACCACCGAACAGTACATGATCTGAGCCGGCCATAGGGCATAGAAGAGGACCGCCGGGCGTGCCGAACCCGGTTCGATTTCCCGGGCAATCAGGTAAACAAACAGGACCTGGACCAGGGATAAAAACACGTTGAAAAGCTGTACCACAAGAGGGTTCGCGCCGAAAAGGGCGTAGAGCCCGCCCACCAGGAACCCGAATCCGAACTTGAACGGAAAGCATGAATAGAAGTCGACATAGTTGGTAAAATCGCCCCGGGATACTGCGACACCATAGTTGTGCATATGGAGGAAATCCGAAAAGGGCGCCGTATCAACGGCAAGCACCCAGAACAGCCGCGGAGTTAGGGTCAGGATGACGGCCAGCAGGACAAAGGCGCGGTCAGAAAGACCGTTTCCCCACCGGAGCCTGCTTCCCGCAAGGATAACGGCGGCTGCCAGAACCAGTGATACAATAAGGAAGATCAGCCTGGCGCTGGTGAAGATACCGGCGTAGGATCTGGCGGCAAACAGCCAGATGATAATCAGGATGCCTGCCGCGCCGACAGCCAGGAACGCGTATAAAAACCTTGACAGCTTGCTTGACTGCACCGGCTCCACCTCATAGCTTCTTCTGGTTAAGGGCTTCGACTATGGAGACCATCTGGTTCCTGATATGCTTTTCGGAGAGCTCTGCAGCCAGTTCATCATTGCCTTCCCTGAGGGCGTTCAGTATCTGGTTGTGTTCCTGTTCCACATACTCGGCAATATTCATATCCCTTAGGTAGATTACCCTGAAACGGTAGATATGTTCCCTTAGGGAGGATAAAACCCCGATGAGCCTTGAATTTCCCGAAGCGGCATATATTGCGTCATGGAATTCAATATCCTTGCGGACCGCGCCATCGATGTTAGCCTTTTCAACACAGGCGACAAACTGTTTGTGTATGGATTCAAGGGCCCGGATCTGCTGGGGCTTCATGCGCTTTGCCGCAAGGGCCGTGGCAAGTTTGTCGAGGGCGCCCCTTACTTCCAGCACGTCAATGATATCCTTGGCTGAAAGCTCGGAAACATGTGTGCCTTTACGGGGCACCATGGTTACCAGGCCTTCGGCTTCCAGCCTCCTGATGGCCTCACGCACGGGGGTGCGGCTTACTCCCATCTGTTCGGCCAGGGCTACCTCCATCAGCCTCTCTCCCGGCTTGATGTCCCCGCTGATAATGGCCTTCCGCAGAGTTTCGAATATCACATCGCGCAAAGGCTGATAACTGTCCAGTTTGAGCTTTGGTACCTTAACCATTCTGTTCTACCTCTCTTCCAATAGTTTCGGCATAAAATACATCGCTGTACTTTTCGTGGAACCGCTCAAAGGCTTTATCCGCCAATTCCACGTTATCGAAAAGCCCGAACACCGCAGAGCCGCTGCCGCTCATCCTGCTCCCCAGGGCGCCAAGCTCCATGAACTCCCCGATGATCACGCCTATCTCGCCGTGGGCTTTTACCACAACGCTTTCCAGCACGTTACGCATCCCCTGTGCCAGGGTCAGTATATCCATCTCCTCGATGGCAGCGATCAGTGTGAGGGTATCAGGCCTTTCTCCCAGCGCGTTGAGGTCAAGGTTCTTGTATGCCCAGGCCGTTGAAACCGGAAAAGGCGGCTTTACAACCACCACACGGATCCCCGCGAAGTCGGGAAGGATGACGAGTTCGTCACCGATACCCCTGGCCAGAGCTGTTCCGCCTCTCAGGCAGAAGGGGACATCCGCTCCGATCTTCCGGGCGATATCCACCAGCTTCACTTCGTTGAAGGGTTCGCCGAACAGCTTGTTCAGAGCCTTGAGAACACCCGCGGCGTCGGCGCTGCCCCCGGCCAGTCCTGCAGATACGGGGATCTTCTTTTCCAGGACAATCCTGGCGCCTCCTGTTCCAGGATACTCGGAAAAAAAGGCCTCCGCAGCTTTCCATGCTATGTTTCCGGAATCGTGGGGTACATTGGGAGAATCGCACTGGAGCGACAGACCGCTCCCGCACTTCCGGACAGTCACACTGTCATAGAGGGAAATGGACTGCATGATGGTTTCCAGGTTGTGATACCCGTCTTTCCTCTTCCCGGTGACGTCCAGAGACAGGTTGATCTTGGCAGGGGTCTGTAAGGTTATCTCTTCCATGTTTTCACCTCGCTCCGCGACGCCATTGGCGCTCTCCTGTTCATGGCATACCGGCCAGGACAGGAACAGAACCCCTCAAATGCAAATTATGACTGCATTCCTCAAATCTGTTACCGTATATTATATACAAAAAACATATAACGGGCAATAAAATTATAAACGGGCGGCCATGGAGCGGCAGGGTGAGGCCGCCCGAAATTATTTATTTTAAAGCATTTCAGGGTGCATTCCGGCATAAATAAAATGTGCCCGATCCCTGAAGCCCGGACACATCAACCAAGCAAAAAATACATTCTGCCGCACCCTCCGGCCTTATGCCATGATGAACATCTTTTTACCCACCTCCGGGACATCCTTCGGATCCAGGTTGTTGTCGCGAGCCAGGTTCTCCGGGGGTATCCTGTATTGTTTGGCTATGCTCCACAGCGTGTCTCCGGGCTGGGCGAAGTACAGCAGGATGGGCGCTTTCCTGGCGGGAGCCTCACGCTTTACCTCCTCAATGGACTCTATGGAGTCGAAGCTCGTGTGTTTGCAAAGCCGGAGCCTTATGCTGATCTTTACTGAAATGTCCAGCGAATCGTTGCTGATGATCTCAAAGCCTGAATCTTCAATGAAGCAGTCGGATTCGGTGACCTGCCAGTTTTCACCGTCGGGGAGCGGCAATGTCAGGTTAAAGGGTATCTCCACGGCCTGGCTCCGGGTGTCCCTGGTCTTCCTGTCGGCCAGGTACACCACATCCACCCCGACGCTGCCCTGGACATTGATCACGCTTCCGCTTATATTGGACAGCATGCTCTTCTTGCCCACAGCAACCATGTAGATTTCATCGAGGCTTCCGTTGTCAGAATCAAGCCTGATATGGGCATTGGCTTCGTGGTTTTCCACGAGGTCCCTCTCATCGGTCACGATCTCAAGCGGCGCCTTGTTGAGGTTTATGATTGAGTCAATGCAATAGGCATCTTCCACCACCTGCTGTTCCTCATGCCGGACAGCCTGGGCGTCTACCTCCACCTCCATGGAAACCGAGACCTGGGTATAAATGCCATCGGAATCCTCCTGTGGCTCCACCTCCCAGTTTTTCAGGGATGCCGACGCAAGGACGATGTTTTCGCCTCCCGGGTCGATGCCCGTATTCACCTTAACCGGGAATTCCAGCACTACCGACTCTACGGAGTCAGCGGCCATATCGCCCCTGTAAAGCATGTTCAGGATGCCCTTGCATTCAAGGCTGGCCCCGTCATCCCCGTATCTTACCTCGGGATTCCCCATGTTCACCTTAGCGTACAATATCTCGCCGATGGCCGGGCTGCCATGGGGAAGGGCCAGTGTCTGGCCTACCCTGACTACGGTATCCAGGTTGTCCCTGAGGGACACCACGTTGATGGGCATGCTCCTGACAAATACGTTCTCGCCTTCTATCTCCCTGCTCAGTTCGCTGTTTGCGATCTCAAAGAATCTGCAGACGAGCGATGTCACAGACCTGGCCACAATCTTGCGCCCGTTTACCGCGCTGGCCTCGGTATGCTGGCATCTGCAGTTGGCCGTGACCCCAACCTCCGCCTCTGTCCTGGGTCTCTGGCAGGTCACCGACCAGGGGAAGCGGCTGGTGATGGATTCCAGGCGGTTGTCAGGGGTATCTGCAAGGTAAAGGATCCGGTATTTGATCTCTCCGCTTACTTCCAACATCCTGCCTGATTTTTCAACCTTTCCAACGAAGCACTCGGCATTCACCAACAGGAGAGTCTTCACGTCAGGCTTGCTGTCCGGAACGATGATGCTGTTTTCGAACAACTCCTCGGTTTCCCTTGTTTCAATGGTCCTGTATGTGCGTACTGGCTTTTTTATCAATTCCATCTGTATCCACAGACCTCCTCTTGTACCCATACCATCCATACCTAAAGATATGCCGTCCCTGAAAAATGTATGACATGCACCGGGGCAAACGGTGGTGGAATTTCGCGCCTTTCAGGGACCCGCGCAGGCATGGGCGATAAGGGTGCATTATACTGCTTGAAGGATAGGCAAAAACCATACAAGAACAGGTATGCTGTTCAGGTAAAATGCAGATCCCTTTGGCAGGGCCAATGTTTCCAAAAAACCCGGAAAAGGATGCGAAAAAGGCTGTTTCGCAATTGAAACAGCCTTTGGTATGTACTGATATTATGATGGCGATGAAGTTATAAAGCAACATTGTCGAATGGCGATGATGACGATGACGGTGATTGGGAAGATAAAAGCTTAATCTCAACAGTATGGGTCAGTATGTCGGTATAACTGTAAGAGGCTTTCCGGACTGACTTGAAATCATTTTCAAATTTCACTGTGAAAATGCTCGGATATGCTTTTTCAACGATGCCTTCCCTCACAAATATCTTCTTCCTTCCCTTGTTGGCCTTGAGCTGAACCCTTTTTCCTACGCATTTCTCCAGTTCTCTTCTTATTAGAGAAATACTGTTCTTGTCCATATTAATCACCTCATTTTTACTCTCAAAATTATATCACAATTTGTCATGAGGTGTCAATGAACCAAATATTATACCTACACCATTGAAATCCTGTCAAGATGCAGATTTTGAAATATTCCGAAATATCGATGGGATATTTTTCTAATATCTGCATAAATTATCTGTTCATGCATTTCTCAATGTTTCCCAAAAACCGGGTTGTATATTGGCCATTACAGGGGTAAAATTGTTGGAGGACTTAAAGTGGTATGAATAGATACACCTTGGATGGAATGTTTATTCACTTGCTTTTATGGAGGTTCTATGCTGACAGATATTGAAATCGCCAGGAACGCCAGAATGCTGCCAATAGAAGATATTGCCGGACAGTTGGGCGTAGGCCGCGAGTGGCTGGAACTGTACGGCAATTATAAAGCCAAGATCAGTGACAGGCTGCTGGACAGGCTGAAGGACAAGCCGGATGGCAAGCTTGTGCTGGTAACGGCCATCAACCCCACCCCGGCGGGCGAGGGAAAAACAACGGTGACGGTCGGCCTTGGACAGGCCATGGGCAGGCTCGGCAAGAGGGCTGTTATAGCCATCCGGGAACCTTCCATGGGTCCCGTAATGGGTTTAAAGGGCGGGGCCGCGGGCGGAGGGTATGCCCAGGTGGTTCCCATGGAAGACATAAACCTACACTTCACTGGCGATCTGCATGCCGTTACTGCGGCCAATAACCTTCTGTCCGCCGCGATTGACAACCATATCCACCAGGGAAACGCATTGGGCATCGATCCCAGGCAGGTTGTCTGGAAGAGGGCCATGGACATGAACGACCGGGTTTTAAGACAGGTCGTCGTGGGCCTCGGGGGCAAGGCAAACGGTTTCCCAAGGGAAGATGGCTTCGTAATAAGCGTGGCGTCCGAAGTGATGGCCATACTGTGCCTCTCCCGGGACCTGATGGAACTCAAGGAGCGCCTTTCCCGAGCTATTATAGGCTATACCATGTCGGGCAAGCCCGTCACCTGCGGGGACCTGAAGATGGAAGGCGCCATGGCCATGCTGCTGAAAGACGCCATCAAGCCCAACCTGGTGCAGACCCTGGAGAACACACCATGCCTTATACATGGCGGTCCCTTCGCCAATATCGCCCATGGCTGCAACAGCCTCATCGCGACAAGGACAGCACTCAAACTGGCGGACTGCGTCATAACCGAGGCCGGTTTCGGCGCCGACCTTGGCGCGGAAAAATTCTTCGACATCAAGTGCCGCTATGGAGGTCTTACGCCATCGGCGGCGGTTATAGTGGTCAGTGTGCGGGCGCTTAAATACAACGGCGGTGTGAAGAAGGACCAGTTGACCATGGAAAACCTGCAGGCCGTCGGGGCAGGCATTCCAAACCTGAAGAAGCATGTGGACAATATCAGGAAATTCGGCGTTCCCGTGATGGTCGCCATTAACCGCTTCCCCACCGATACACCGCAGGAGATCGAGCTGGTCCGTGAAATGTGCAGCAGTTGGGGCGTGGATTCAGCCGTGGCCGAGGTATTCGCCAGGGGCGGTGAAGGCGGGCTTGAACTTGCCGAAAAGCTGTGCGCGCTTATTGACAGGGAAAAGCCGGATTTCAGGCCTTTGTACGATACGAACCTGCCTGTGAAGGAAAAGATAGAGCTGATATGCAGGGAGATATACGGCGCCGGGGCGGTGGAATACAAGGACCGCGCGCTGAAGGAGATTAAGAAAATAGAAGAACTGGGGATGGGCAACCTGCCCATATGCATGGCAAAGACCCAGTTCTCCCTTTCCGATGACCCAGCCCTGCTCGGGGCTCCCAGCGGTTTTGAGATTACAGTCAAGGAAGTGCGGCTCTCAGCCGGGGCTGGCTTCATTGTAGCCCTTACCGGGGATATTATGACCATGCCGGGCCTTCCGAAGGACCCCGCCGCCACGCGTATGGACATAGACAGCGAGGGGCGGATTACCGGGTTATTTTGACGTAAAGAAGTAAGAAGTCAGAGGTTAGAGGTTATGCTTCGAAGCCGGGCAATAATATCTAACCTCTAACATCGTACCTCTCATCTCTATATTTAGAGATTGCCGTGTTCTACCTGCGTTCAGTTCGAAATGACAGGCAGACAGACCTTTTCCAGGAACCTGCTTAAAACAACGTATCATATTGCCTCATGAACCGTACATGGTGGTCGTACTCGTCGATCACCTCTTCCAGCATCCCTGAAAAATTCCTCTGCGCCCAGCTTCTCCTGCTGTTATAGTACCTGTTGGCCACGCGCCAGAACTTCTGGGGGAACAGCAGCATGGCCTTCATGACCACAATCTCGTCCCTGCTTAGGGGTTCCAGCCCGGAATATGCCTCCAGCAGCATGGAGGCCTTGGTTATATCCCAGTCGCATTTCCGCATCTTTCGCCTTATGAGGTTCACCAGGTCATATATCCGGATCTCCTGGCCGCAGGATTCAAATCCGGTTATGGTGGCGGTCTGCCCCTTTATGAATATGTTCTGGTAGGAATAGTCCCGGTGGCAGATGCCGCCCTCCCGTGCAGTTTTTTCATTAAGGCGCTGGTATTCAGGACCCCGGATAAGGTCCAGGCTCTCCTCGGCCAGGGCTATGAACTTATCCACGCAGCTTAAGTAGATATAGTCAAATGCGCCGCGCTCACGCTCAGCCTTCCTTCTCATACGGATTATCTCATCATAGCGCTTGGAAAGGCTTTCTGAAATCCTGCCCAGGTCATTGGGGGCGTAATCGCCGCTCCCTTCATATTTGAAGCCCTTGCCGGCCTTGTGCATGGCCGCCAGGGCATATGCCGCACGGACCGCGTCGCCGTCATCCCCGAACTCGCACTCATGGCCGTCCACAAAAGGAGTGAGCAGGTACAGCCGCCCGTCTATGACGGAATACGGACGCCCGTCCACGGTCAGGCAATATGTATCCAGGCTTGTAAACCCGTTATCACACAGGTATTGTTTTGCATTATGCACGTAGAGGATCCGGCTCTCGGAGCATTGGCACGGTTTCAGGTATTTCCGCCCCGCGTCGGTGTCCAGGATGTATCCTGCCCTGCATGATTTTACGGCGGAAATGCTCAGGCCATATGCGCTCTCCACTTGCTCTTTTGATTCCAGCATTTTGTAATCACGTCCCGGTATTATTTGCAACCCCGAGCTGTTTCCAGGTCTGCAAAAACATTATATGTGCCGGGGAAAGGATATATGAATTAGCCCCTTTCCGGGCTGGGACGGGGATAACAGCCCCAGGTCAGAGCAGGAACCCCAGGATCACCAGGAGTATGATCCCGGGAAGGCCCAGGATTCCGGCCACCAGGGCTGAAACAATGTTAAGGGGAATGAAAAGTCCGAATGGCTGCCCCAGGAGATTGATAAGCAGAATGGCGAGCCCGCCCAGTACGCCGTTGATGATCAGCTTCAGAATGATCTTCATGGGCAGAAGCAGCGCCTTTCCCAGGGCAAGAACAATTAGAACGCCTGCAACCCAGGCAAGAACGATCAGTCCCTTATCCACGCAAAACACCCTTCCAAAAAACAGAAACGGTTATCCCGCCGCATGGCCGAGCCATCATACCAGGAATAGCCGTTTTCTTTTGTGCTCCGGGAACATGTCCGCGGCTGCCGCGGCAGTATTACCCGGTTATTAATTTATATACAGAAGGGCACTGAAAAATTCATCGTGCCTGGAGGGCTTTCGCCTTTCTCAGCAGGTACTCGTAACGTATCTGGGATGCCTTGATGCGGTAGGCGTAATAATCCACCATTTCCTTGCAATCGGCGTCCTCGAAATTCAGAAGGTCGTTCTGCCACTCCAGCCATGCCTCATGGATGGTTTCATAAAGCTCCGCCCGGGAAGGGTCTTCACGGGTGCGCCCGAATATCCCTGAACGCTTTCCGGATACCTGCCCCAGGGCGCTCAAAAGCCCGGTTCCGGGTCCTGCGGCTATTTGCTCTGCCATACTCAACCTCTCCGTTTCCTTGTTCCTTTTACTGTTATAGAGTATGGGCAGAAATTGACATCTTATACACGCATCCGGGCGGCAATTACGCGCTCCGTGCCTGAAAGGTCCTTCAGGGACATGGTTTCCATGCCATGGCCCTGGAAGATGTCCCGGACGCCGGCCGACTGGTTGAAGCCGCATTCCACAAGGATGACGCCATTCTCGGCCAGTATTTCCGGGGAAAGGCGGGCCAGCCGTTTATAGAAGATAAGGCCGCCATCGTCCGCAAACAGCGCCTGACTCGGCTCATATTTTTCCACCGCAGGCATGAGGCCTGTTTTGTCGTCCCGGGGGATATAGGGCGGATTTGAGATGATAAGGTCATATTTGCATCCGGTAAAACCTGAATCATTGAGAAAATCGGCGCGTATAAAGCGTATTGCGCCTGAAACGCTGTTAAGCTCTGCATTCTGCCTGGCGGTTTCCAGGGCTTCCTCCGAGATATCCAGGGCATCCACCGTTACATAGGGGGCATAACGGGCTACTGAAACCGCAAGGCAGCCCGAACCGGTCCCTATGTCCAGGACTCGCCTTATGCCCTGGTTTGACACTCTATACAGGCTGGGGTCTATGAAGGGCTGGTCGCACCCCAGTGAGAAAAGCGCGGCTTCTGCAAGAAGTTCCGTATCGCTTCTTGGGACAAGGACACCCGGGTTGACTTTGAACCTGAGGGACATGAACTCGCATTCACCCGTGATGTACTGGAACGGCTCGCCCCGGCTCCTTCTTTCGACCAGTTCCATGAACCGGCGGATCTCAGGCGGATCCAGCTCCATTTCGGGATGGGCATATATGAATGCGCGGGGCTTGTTTACAGCCCATGACAAAATAAGACCCGCCTCAAAAGCCGGGTCTTCAATTTGCGCCTGCTTAAGCATCATGGTTGCTTCATTCAGCAGCCTGGAGATTTTCATCCTTTGCGCACTCCCCCTCCTCGTTCTCCAGCACGGCCTTCAGGGAAGCGATGGCCACTTCTATCATGCTGTCGTCGGGCTCCTGGGTGGTGATCTTCTGGAGAAGTATCCCCGGGTAGCTTATGAGTTTAACCAGCCTGCTCTCGGATCTTGCAGCCAGCTTGAAAAGCTCATAGGACACGCCGGCTATGACCGGCAGCAGCGCAAGCCTTATAACCACGTTGAGAAGCTTGTTATGCCAGCCCGTCAGCGCAAACACCAGTATGCTGATGATAACCACCACGAAAATGAAGGTGGTGCCGCACCGGGGATGGAGCCTGGTGTGCTTCTTTACATTCTCCACCGTCAGTTCATCCATGTTTTCATAGGCAAAGATGGTTTTATGCTCGGCGCCGTGATACTGGAACACACGTTTTATCTCCCTGTTCTTCGACACGATCCAGACATAGGCCACGAAGATGACAATCCTGATTATGCCTTCCGCAATATTGGCGAGGAACGCGCCCGAAGCCGTATCCTTGTCAAATGGCAGAAAATCTGCCACAAGGTTGGGCAGGAGCATGAAAAGGCCGATGCCTATCGCCAGCGCGAAGATGAGCGAGACATACATGATTATGTTCGTGGACTTGTCGCCGAATTTCTTTTCTATCCACTTGTCGAACTTGCTTTCCGATTCCTCAAATTCCACGTATTCTGCCGATTCCATAAGGGCCTTTATACCAACGACCATGGACTCGATCATGCTGATGCCTCCCCGGATGAAGGGAAGACCCAGTATCTTGTTGCGTTTCGTTATGGGTATATAGGTCCTGGTGGTGGTGACAAGCTCGCCGCTGCTCTTACGGACTGTGGAGGCCACGGTGCGGTTTCCGCGCATCATGACCCCTTCCATCAGGGCCTCCCCGCCTATATTGCAGGTTCTCTTAGGTTTAAGCCATATTTCTTTATCCATAAACAACCTTCATTTCTTAATAAAATAGGCCCGCACGGGGGTTTCCGGGCTCCGGTCCTCCCTGTCCATCCCCTCCCGCCGGGAAATAACTGAGAATTTCCCGCCATATGCAAAAACGGGCACAGATTGATTATACAGCATGAGGGAGCGGCAAACAAGGCGGATCGGTATGGCGGATGCAGGAAGGGCCTTAATTTTCATAATCCCATGTATATTTTTTCAAATGCTGCCCATACTGAGAATGACCTCACAATACATTTTGACCCCCTTTACTGGCCGGCTTAACCGCCGGCCCCTTTTTTGCCGATATATCCATTGTATAAAGGCCTTTTCTTTCGCGCGCCTATAATTAACCGGGAGTGTACAGTCTTGAGAAGATTTATTTTACTGATTTCCATGGTGTTTATCATATTGGGTATGGCTTTGCCCCCATTATCGCTCGCTGATACCGCTGGTACCCTTCCCGCCCCGGGGGAAATCTCGGCGAAAATTGAAGACAACTACGTCCTCATAACCTTTGAGGGAGCCGGGGAAGGCCAGTATACCACTATTGAACGCAGCATCGATTCAGGCGAGTTCACCATTATGGCAGTGGCGGGCTCAGGTGTGACAAGTTACAAGGATTATGGCATTACCAACGGACACATATACAAATATCGTGTCCGCCGGTACACTGAAAACAACACCAGTCCGTATTCAAGGGAGATCGAGGTAATCTATCTCTACCCCACGCATTTGTACATCACCGGCGTATACAGCGACCAGGTAAATATTACATGGGGCTATCCACAGTTGCTTATCCCCCGTACTGTCAACATTGAAACGATAATCGAAAGGAAAGCCGACGGCAAGTCGGACTGGACCGAGATCTACAGGGCGCCTTTCTACCAGTTGGAGTTCAGGGACTATGGCCTTGATCCCGACACCCTTTACTTCTACCGGGTCCGCACCCTGTATCCGGACGGCCAGTATTCCAAGTACATGCCCTCGACGGGCGGCGTTTTCAGAAAGACTACCATACCCCTCAAAACGCCCCTGACCGGGTTTGCGGTTACCGACAACAAGATCCGCCTGGATTGGGACAGGGAGGAAATAAAGGACCATATGGTCTACCTCCAGAGGCAGGACAGCTTCGGCAATTTCGAAACCATTTTTACTTCGTCCACGGCGGACCATTATATTGACAACTCTGACGAGATCATGCCCAGGGAGGAGTACACCTATCGCCTTTACCTGGGCTCCGCTTCGGGCTCGGTTTCTGTATACACGGAATCGGTGACCATAAAGGCAGAAACCATCCCTGCCCCGCCCCAGGTAACGGCCTCACCCGGCTCCTACGGCAGGATAAACCTGTCCTGGGAGTATCCCTATGACGTGGAGTCCGGGTTTGAGATATGGCGCAAGGAGCAGGGCAAGATCTGGGAGAAGGTCGGCGAGACGGGCAGAAATACAGACACGTGGACCGATTATTCAGCCCATACCGGTACGAGCTACCGCTATCGCGTCCGGGCGGTCCGCGGAAAAAACGTTTACTCCGACTTCGCTGTTTCCGAACTGGTGAATAACGCCGATCCTTCCATACCCGGCAAACTGTTCTTCGTTCCCGCAGGAAAATACATACTGATAGGAACAGACGAACCCGCCCCGGAATGGGTTAAGCACACTCTTGAGTTAAGGACGGGCATAAACGAGGAGTGGCGGGATTATACCCTCAGCCAGAGGGAGGGAAGCCTTTTGGTGTATTTCTTCCCTGCCGAAGGAAAGGAGTACGAGTTCAGGATCCGCTGCGAGAACCAGGGGAATATCTCCTACGGACCTGTGTACCGTCTGCCCGCATCGGTCCCCGAAGCCCCTGCCGGCCTGCGGGTTGCATACATGGGCTCCAACCGTGTGCTTCTTTCATGGAGCGATACAAGCAAATCCGAGGACGGCTACCGCATTTACAGGATCGAAGGCCAGAAGCGGACCCTTCTTGGAACAACGCAGGCTAATGCCGTAAGCTTTGCCGACACAAAGGCCGTTCCTGGATCGAAGGTACGCTATGAGTTGCGCGCATACAATGCCAGGGGCGAATCGGCCGGTGTATACATAGACGTTTCGGTGCCGCAGAAGGCAGCCTTCAGGGACCTTGGAGGTTACCCCTGGTGCGCCGATTCAGTAAATGCCCTGGCCGCGTCAGGGGCCATAGCCCTGAGTGCAGACGGACTTTTCCGCCCCGGGGCCAGTATTACCAGGGCTGAGTTTGTTACTATCCTGCTCAAGGCATTTAACATTATTCCCGAGTCCGAATTCCTGTTCCCGGTCAGGGATGTGCCCCGGAACAGCTGGTATTATCCATACATGATGACGGCGGTAAAGATGGGCATAGTAATTCCCGACCAGAACCGGAACGCGGGTCCTTTAAGTCCGGTTACCCGGGCAGATATGGCCGTTTACATGAACAGGCTGCTGGCATCCATGAACCGGACGCTGGACTCCATAAGCGTTTCGTATCTTGACAGGTTCACAGATGGCTATAAGGTAAGCGAAGACCTGAAGGGCATAATCTCTTCCCTTGCGGGCGACGGCATACTGCCGCCACAGGGTGGCTTGACCCTCGATCTGGACAAGCCTGCCACACGGGCTGAAGCGGCTGTTGTCCTTCACAGGTTTTCAGGCAGGTACTACGCGGGGCGGTAAAACAGGATAGCTGCAAAGCGATTCTTTCGCCCCAGCTTCCAGGCTATCACATCCGGCATCTTGATCCGCGGGATCAGTCCGTCGGCTGCGTTTAAGCGCAATGACACGCTCTCTGCGCCATTACGCAATGAAAGCGAAAGCAACCAGACGGTTTATCGGCTCCAGCTCAGGAGCATGATTCCGACAATTATGGCTGTCAACAGTGATACGGGCGCGGATATGTAATGGGATATATACCTTATGTCATATCTTCGCTTCATGCGCCTTGTATTCAGGATAATGGAAACGACACTGATGACGAACTGGATCATGCAAATGATTATGGACCGGCCCAGGAGCTGCATATCCCAGTAGCCTCTTACCGGTACATCGAAAAAGCGGTCAAAAAGGCCCTCTTCAACGGGCTTCGCGGCAAGAATGGCAACGATGCTGAACATGTAAATGATCCAAACTATTATACTTGACAGTTCCAGCCACCGGATGATCGGGTCCGGCTTGCCTCTCCTGTTCTTGTAGTACCTGATCGGTTCATTACTGTACACCATGGCCTTTCCCCCTTCGACTCCTTTCCATGGCCGTGTCACAGTCTGCCATCTCCCATATTCAGCTTATCATATTTTGCTTATTTGCAATAGTTGTTGTATAAAAGGGGAAAATACAATAATATGGATCGGAAAGGTCCAATTTGTAACTGCGGAGGTCGTAGCCTATGCTTTCGGAAATCTCCAGGTTGATCGACCTTACCATCCGCGGCATGAACAAGGATCCCCATTCGGTCCTTGGCATGCATATCGTGGATGGCAGGGTGGTTGTCCGGGTGTACAACCCCCACTCCAGGTCGGTGGCGGTGAAGGATTTACATAACGGCCGCCTGTATCCCATGGAAAGGATAGATGACAGGGGTTTTTACCAGTTGGTTGCGGATGAGCCGGACATGTTCCCCTACCAACTGGTGCATACCACGCTTGATGGCGTCACCTATTCCGTCTTCGACCCCTATTGCTTCCTTCCTACCCTGTCGGAATATGACACATTTCTTTTCAACCAGGGGAATCACCACAGGATCTATGAAAAACTGGGCTGCCACATGCGTGAGATAAACGGAGTCAGGGGAGCCTCCTTCGCGGTTTGGGCGCCTTCGGCCAAACGGGTAAGCGTCGTGGGCAGCTTCAACCAGTGGGACGGGCGTATACACCAGATGCGCATGCTGGGAAGCTCCGGGGTATGGGAGCTTTTCATACCGGGGGTTGCTCCCGGCGACTTGTATAAATACGAGATAAAAACCCCGTCGGACGAGCTCTACATCAAGGCCGATCCCTATGCCTTCCATGCCGAAAAACCGCCCCAGACCGCTTCCAGGATTTACGGCATGGACGATTATCAATGGAATGACCTGGACTGGCTGGAAAGGCGCATAAGGGAGCCCATCTTCGACAAGCCGGTCAATATATACGAAGTGCACCTGGGCTCGTGGCAGCAGGAGCCCGATCCCGACCCGGACTCCGAAACCGGGTTCCGCGGACTTTCCTACAGGCAGCTGGCCGAGCGCCTGGTACCCTATGCCAGGGAGATGGGATATACCCACCTGGAGCTTCTGCCAGTCATGGAACATCCCTACGACGGGTCATGGGGATACCAGGTTACGGGCTATTACGCGGTGACATCCCGTTTCGGCACACCGGCGGATTTCAAGTACTTTGTCGACAAGTGCCACCAGAACGGTCTCGGGGTTATCCTTGACTGGGTTCCGGCCCATTTCCCCAAGGACGGCCACGGACTTGCCCGTTTTGACGGCACGGCTCTCTATGAATATGAGGACAGGCGAAAGGGCGAGCACCTGGAATGGGGCACCCATGTCTTCAATTACGGCAGGAATGAGGTCAGGAATTTCCTTATCGCCAACGCCCTGTTCTGGTTCGACGAATACCATGTGGACGGTCTGAGGGTCGACGCTGTGGCTTCCATGCTCTACCTGGATTACTGCCGGAAGCCAGGCGAATGGATACCCAATGAATACGGCGGGCGGGAGAACCTGGAAGCCGTTGAGTTTATAAAACAGCTTAACACGACTGTTTATCAATACTTCCCCAATGTGATGATGATCGCCGAGGAATCCACTGCCTGGCCGCAGGTAACCGCCCCGGTCCATGAAGGCGGGCTTGGCTTCAGCCATAAGTGGAACATGGGCTGGATGAACGATTTCCTTAGGTATGTGGGCATGGATTCGGTCTACCGCAAGCACCACCAGAACCTGATTACATTTTCGCTGATGTACGCATGGTCGGAGAATTTTATCCTTGTCCTCTCCCATGACGAGGTGGTCCACGGCAAGAAGTCGCTGCTGGACAAGATGCCCGGCGACTACTGGCAGAAGTTCGCGGGGCTCCGGGGAGCCCTGGGGTATTTCATCGGGCATCCGGGCAAGAAGCTGCTGTTCATGGGCGGCGAGTTCGGCCAGTTCATAGAGTGGAAGTACAAGGAGAGCCTTGACTGGCACCTCCTGGACTATCCCATGCACAGGATGCTCCACAATTATGTGAAAGACCTGAACCATTTCTACACCGGAGAAAAGGCGCTCTATGAAGTTGACAACCACTACGACGGGTTTGAGTGGATTGACTGCTCCGATACCGAACATAGCATTGTTTCATTCATCAGGAAAGGGAAGGACTGGCGGGATATGCTGGTCTTCGTCTGCAACTTCACACCGGCTGTCCATGATAACTACCGCATAGGCGCGCCCCTGGACACGGTTTACAACGAGGTATTCAATTCCGACCTGGAGAAATACGGCGGAAGCAATGTGGTCAATGAAAGGCCCATAAAGGCCGAGCCTATACCCTGGCACGGGAAATCATGGTCCATCGTGTTGAAGATTCCGCCGCTGGCGACCATTGTCCTCAGGCCGGAAACCGAGAAATTCAGGGGCCTGGCTGCAGAAGAGTAAGAAGCCGGGGAAGCCGAAGTCATGTTGGAATGCCTCCCGTCATAAAATGGAGACTGTGCCGCGCGTGTTTTTCTGCGGCAGAGTCCTGTATGATTCCGGAGGCGTCCATGAAAATAAATTATGTGTCTGTGAAGGGATATGAAACCACCCACGGTGGAACGAGGCTCTGTCTCAGGGCGGAACTCGACGGTGAGCCGACTGGGTCATGGAGCAGGCTCTTCAGGAGGATCTGGCTCTCCCGGCAGCCGGGAAGTCTGCCGGCCCTGATCAGGTTTTCGGGATGCGACATACTTCTTTACATACCAGACGCGGATTCCCTGACATTGACCATTGACGCGCTGAAAAGCACCCTGACCGAGGTGGAAGA
>JAAXZX010000065.1 GCA_012719645.1 Clostridiaceae bacterium | reverse complement strand
AGGGTCGTGCCTCCGGCCGATATATCGGTGAAGGGTAACTCGAAAAATGCGTGACCGGCTACTGAAGCCGGCGATTGATCACCGGCGTTTGGGTCAATTTTTAACCGGCGATTGGGTCAAAAATATTCCGGCGTTGACACTAAACTTACCCATATCGTGAAGAAGACCGGCTAACTTCGCAATCTTACCAATACCAGTAGGTGACCCATATTCCTCACACCGCAAAGCTACTGCCAATAAATGATCACTTAACTCATGAATAGCCTTATCTGATTCTCTGAAGTGTGCTTTGTAACTCATAAAGCGTACACCAGCTTTTAACTATAAGATAATTCTACTTTTGTAGACATTATATCATATTATTGTAATAAATTTTACAATTACTATATACCAACAAGTATGTACTAAAAGTAATTTATTGGAGAAAACTTATAAGGGCAGGGAAGGAGTTATGCACAATGATAAAGTATTGCCAAGCTCTGCTTTCCTTCTAATGATAATTATAATAAAGAGATTGCTTCATCACTTCACTTCTCGCAATGACATAAACGGAAGGAGATTGCCGCGCTCGTTTTCACTCGCTCGCAATGACATGGGGGAAAGGTTCGCAATAACAGTTAGTAAAGCAAAAACAGCAGGGAAACCTCCCTGCTGTTAGCGTATTACGGTATTGTGCATTTACATGCTTTACGGGCTTATTGGTTCTTGAACACATCCAAGCTCACGATCTCAAGCTCTTCGGGCTTTTTGCCCATTTGGAGGCAACGCAGTACCGCGAAGGCTGTGTCGAGGCTTGTAAGGCATGGGATGGAGCGTTCAACGGCTTTTCTTCTTATCTGGAAGCCGTCGCGCTCGGAGTTTCTGCCCCTGGTGGGAGTGTTTACAACCATCTTTATCTCGCCGGATTCCATCATGTCAATAAGGTTGGGTGAGCCCTCATGGATCTTCCTCACCGCGTTGGTTGCTATGGCATGCCTGTTCAGGTAATTGGCGGTTTTACCCGTGGCGTACAGCTTGTACCCCAGCCGCTCAAAACCATCGGCCAGGTCCACCAGCTCAGGCTTGTCGGTATCACGCACAGTAAACAGTATCCCGCTCCCCGGTTCCGGGAATTTCATGCCCGCTGCTATAAGGCCTTTAAGGGTTGCCTCGTGAACATTCTTGGCAATGCCCAAGACTTCACCCGTGGATTTCATCTCGGGGCCAAGGCTTGTGTCCACGTCATGGAGCTTCTCAAAGGAGAACACGGGAACTTTCACCGATACGTACTCCGAGGCCTTGTAAAGGCCGGTACCGAACGGGAAGTCGGAGAGTTTTTTGCCCATCATGATCCGGGTTGCCATCCTGACCATGGGGATACCGGTCACCTTACTGATGTAGGGCACGGTGCGGCTGGACCTGGGGTTAACCTCTATAACATATACCTGGTCGTTGAAGACCACGAACTGTATATTGACCATGCCGACAACGTTCAGGGCCCGGGCAAGCTTTTCGGTGTAGTCCACGATCATGTTCTTGATCTTGAAGGACAGGCTCTGGGGCGGATACATGGAAATGGAGTCGCCCGAGTGGACCCCTGCCCTCTCAAGGTGTTCCATGATGCCCGGGATAAGTATGTCCTTTCCGTCGCAGATGGCGTCAACCTCGATCTCCTTGCCCATCATGTACTTGTCGACAAGGATGGGATGCTCCTGCTCCTCGCGGCAGATAATCTCCATGAACTCGGTTATGTCATCATCGTTGTATGCGATCTCCATGCCCTTTCCGCCAAGGACGTAGGAAGGACGGACCAGCACGGGATAGCCCAGAGTGTTGGCAGCCTCCAGCGCCTCTTTAAGGGTGAATACGGTAGTGCCTTTCGGCCTTGGGATGCCAAGCTTTTCGAGCAGTTCGTCAAAGCGTTCCCTGTCCTCGGCGGCATCCACGTCCTCGGCCTTGGTACCGAAGATATATACCCCGGCGTCTGCAAGGGGATTTGTGAGCTTTATAGCCGTCTGCCCGCCGAACTGGGCGATGACTCCTTCCGGGTTCTCATGCTCAATGATCTCCAGCACGTCCTCGGTGGTAAGGGGCTCGAAATAGAGCCGGTCCGAGGTGTCGAAGTCGGTGCTTACGGTTTCAGGGTTATTATTTATGATGATGGTTTCATAACCCTCTTCCTTAAGGCCCCATACCGAGTGGACAGAACAGTAGTCGAACTCGATACCCTGCCCTATCCTGATCGGGCCCGAACCAAGCACGATGACCTTCTTGTTCTTTGTGGGTATGGATTCGGTTACCTGGTCATAGGTGGAGTAATAGTAAGGGGTCTGGGCTTCGAACTCCGCGGCACAGGTGTCAACCATCTTGTATGCTGGCCTTATGCCGGCTTTTTTCCGTCTACTCTTTATATCACCGTTGCTTGCCTTGACATATTTGGCGATTACGTCATCGGGGAAGCCCATCTTCTTGGCCTTCAGCAGCATCTCATCGGTCAGTGTATCCAGGGTAAGGGTCTTCAGCTTTTCCTCCATGGCCACTATGTTTTTGAACTTGCTCAGGAACCAGCGATCGATCATGGTGGTTTCATAAATCTCATCCAGGCTGAACCCTCTTCTTAAGCATTCGGCTACCACCAGCAGGCGGTTGTCGTCCACGTTTTTAAGCCTTGCCCGCAGGGTTTCATCGTCCATGTCCTTGCAAAGCGGCGTTTCCAGCGTTCTGATCCCCAGTTCCAGGGAGCGCAGGGCTTTCATAAGCGCCGACTCAAAGGTATTGCCTATGGCCATGACCTCGCCGGTAGCCTTCATCTGGGTTCCAAGGGTCCTGTTCGCTTTTACGAATTTGTCGAAAGGCCATTTGGGGATCTTCACAACAACGTAGTCCAGCGTCGGCTCAAAGCAGGCATAGGTCTTTCCGGTAACGGCGTTCATGATCTCGTCAAGGCTGTATCCGATGGCGATCTTGGTTGCCACCTTGGCTATCGGGTAGCCTGTTGCCTTGGAAGCCAGGGCGGACGAACGGCTTACACGGGGATTGACCTCTATAACGGCATACTCAAAGCTGTCGGTATGCAGGGCAAACTGGATATTGCAGCCGCCCTCGATACCCAGCGCCGATATGATCTTCAAAGACGCGGACCGGAGCATCTGGTATTCCTTGTTGGACAGCGTCTGGGAAGGTGCGACCACGATGCTGTCACCCGTATGGACTCCCACCGGGTCTATGTTTTCCATGTTGCAGACCGTGATGACATTGCCCTTGCCATCCCGGATCACTTCATACTCGATCTCCTTCCAGCCCGCAACGCATTTTTCTATAAGTACCTGGTGCACCCTGGAAAGACGAAGTCCATTGGCGCCGATCTCCCTTAATTCATCCGGGTTATAGGCAATGCCGCCGCCGGTCCCGCCCAGGGTATAGGCCGGGCGCACTACGACCGGGTATCCGATGCTCTCGGCAAACTCCAGGGCATCCTGCAGGTTATAGACAATCTTGCTGGGTATGCATGGCTCGCCGATGCGGAGCATGGTATTCTTGAACTCCTCCCTGTCCTCCGCCATCTTGATGGCATTGACGGCGGTGCCGAGGAGCTTCACTCCATGCTCTTCCAGGAAACCCGATTCCGCCAGTTCCATGGCCAGGTTAAGGCCTGTCTGACCGCCAAGTGTGGGAAGCAGGCTGTCGGGCTTTTCTTTTCGGATGATGTTCTTTAAAACATCCACCGTAAGTGGTTCAATATATACCGTGTCGGCTATTTCAGTATCGGTCATGATGGTGGCCGGATTGCTGTTGACCAGGATGCTCTCCACGCCTTCCTCACGAAGGGCCCGGCATGCCTGGGTGCCGGCATAGTCGAACTCCGCCGCCTGGCCTATGATAATGGGACCCGACCCGATAACGAGAACACGTTTTACATCTTGTCTTCTGGGCATTTATGATCCTCCCTTGCGCTCTTCCATGGATTTCACAAAATTGTCGAACAGGTAGTGGGTGTCCGCCGGACCCGGCGAAGCCTCCGGATGGAACTGGACCGTGAATGTGGGCGTATCCAGGTAACGGATGCCCTCAACCGTTCCGTCATTCATGTTGATATGGCTGACCACAGCCTTCGAGGGATCGAGGCTTTCGGCCAGGACCACATAGCCGTGGTTCTGGGATGTGATATATGTCCTGTCCTTCTGCAGATCCTTCACCGGATGGTTGCCGCCCCTGTGCCCGTACCTGAGCTTGGCAGTCTTCCCGCCATAGGCCAGGGCGATCAGCTGATGACCAAGGCAGACGCCGAACATGGGCCTCTTTCCCAGGAGCTCCCTGAGCACCTGGATCTGGAAGTCGCAGTCCACGGGATCTCCCGGACCATTGGACAGCACGATGCCATCGGGATCGATGGCCAGGACCTCTTCCGCCGTTGCTGATGCCGGGAAGATCGTAACATCGCAGTTCCTCTCCATTAAGGAACGGATTATATTCGCCTTGGCACCGTAATCCATCAACGCCACTCTCATGCCGGTTCCATCGATATGGATCTTTTCTTTGGTCGTCACCTCGTCAACAGGCTTTACAATGGTATATTGATGCACGGTGTTTATCCAGTCATCCGGCTTGAAATTTGGATCCGTGGATATTACACCGTTCATGGTTCCCTTCTCGCGCAGTATCCTGGTAAGGGCCCTGGTATCGATTCCCTGGAGCCCAATTATGTTGTGGCTTACAAGATAGTCATTGAGGGTCTGTTTTGAACGCCAGTTGCTGGGTTCGTCGCAGAGTTCCCGGACGATAAAGCCCTTGACCCAGGGTCTGCCTGACTCACTATCATCGTCATTTACTCCGTAGTTCCCGATGAGGGGGTAGGTCATCACAACTATCTGCCCCGCGTAGGACGGGTCGGTTAGTACTTCCTGGTATCCGGTCATTGAAGTGTTGAAAACAACCTCGCCCACCGAGGTGCCTGAAGCTCCGATGGCCTCGCCCTCGAATATAGTACCGTTTTCAAGCAGCAATATCGCTTTCATACTGACCTCTTTCCCTTTGATTTTGTTTATTTGCAGGCTGCCCGGCTATACGCACACACTCATCCATGCCCATATCGCACGGGCTGCCGTAACTTCCCTTTTTGCGGGTTCCTTTAAGGGGATCTTTCCGGGGGTTTATTGCAGCGTCGACAGTATGTCGTCCCGCATCCGGATGGCTTCCTCCCTTGCCGCTTCCGCGAATTCCTCGTGGCTGAACCTGTCCTTCCACCGGTCAAGCCTGTATGCGCACATGAGGCTGCGGGATGCGTTGACGATGGCGCCGAGGCCGTTTTTGTCGAAGGCGTGCGCCACGTCCTTTGCCGTGCCGCCCTGGGCCCCGTAACCGGGCACCAGTATCCAGGCATTGGGCATCCTTTTCCTTAAGGCCTTCAACTGCTCCGGGTAGGTGGCTCCAACCACTGCCCCCACCGGGGAATACCCGTTTTCGCCGACTAAGGATTCGCCCCACTCCCGCACCAGGTCGGCCATCATCTCATAAACCCTTCTCCCGTCCTCCAGCCTCATGTCCTGGAGCTGGCCAGATGACGGGTTGGAGGTCTTCACCAGCACGAATATGCCCTTATTCTCATTCATGCAATCCCCGATAAAGGGCTTTATGCCGTCCACGCCCAGGTACGCGTTGACAGTGAGGGCATCGGCGTTGAAAGCCCGACAGGCCTTGCCGAAGATGTCGGTCTTGCCCAGGAAGGCCGTGGAATAGGCCTCAGCCGTAGGTCCGATATCGTTGCGCTTGCCGTCGGCGATGACTATAAGCCCTTTTTCACGGCCGTAGGCTATGGTTTCCTCCAGCGCCCACAAGCCTTCTATGCCGTACATCTCGTAATAGGCAACCTGGGGCTTGATGGCCGGGATTATATCGCAGGTGGCGTCAATCAGCCTTTTGTTGAATTCCAGGATGCTTCTTGCCGCGGCCTGGAAGGCATTGTCGACCTGCTGCCTGCATTTTTCCTTTATGGATTCCGGGATATATTCCAGCTTTGGGTCAAGACCCAGCACCGATGGGTTGCTCTTCTCCTTTACGGCCTTACCCAGCCTGTCCGAAAAGTTCATGGATCTCCTCCCGTTTATTTCACCTTGCTGCTTATTATCTCCTCTTTCACTGCCATTGGAAAGCCTGAGCATCTTATTGGTTTTATTTGTCCTGGTACACGATTTTCCCGCCGCATATCGTGTACTTCACCCTTCCCGACACCTTAAAGCCCTTGAAAGGTGAATTCTTGCTCTTTGACAGGAATTCGTCCGGGTTGATTACATATTCCTCTTCCAGGTTTACAATGGCCAGGTCGGCGTCGGCCCCGACACGTATATCGCCCTTGTCTATCTTAAGAATTCTTGCGGGCATGGCGGACATTTTGGATACTACCTGGTTAAGGGTCAGGATGCCCGGCTTCACCAGGTATGTCAGGGCAAGGGGCAGCGCGGTTTCAAAACCTACTATGCCGTTTGCCGCAAGTTCGAACTCCACGTTCTTCTCATCGAAGTGGTGGGGCGCGTGGTCGGTGGCGATAATATCTATGGCGCCGTCAGAAAGCCCCTGGATCACAGCGTCCACGTCCTCCTGCGTTCTGAGCGGAGGGTTCATCTTGGTGTTTGTATCATAGCCCTCGCAGGCCTTTTCTGTCAACGTGAAATAGTGCGGGCAGGTTTCGGCGGTAACCGGAACGCCCCTCTTCTTGGCCTGCCTGATCAGTTCCACTGCGCCTTTTGTGGAAACATGGGCTATATGGACAGGCATGCCCGTATACTCCGACAGGATTATCTCCCTTGCCACCATCACGTCCTCGGCAGCGGAAGGTATACCGTGAAGGCCAAGCCTGGTGCATGTTTCGCCCTCGTTCATGCTCCCCCCCTCGGCAAGGTCCAGGTCCTCGCAGTGGGAGATGACGGTAAGGCCGAACCCCGCTGCATATATCAGGGCCTTTTTCATGACCGATGCCTGCATAACAGGCTTTCCGTCATCGGATACGGCCACGATTCCTGCAACCTTCATGCTTCCCATCTCGGCGAGCTCTGCTCCCTGCTGTCCCTTGGTTATGGCGCCGATGGGATACACGTTTATTACGGCCTCGCGGCGGGCCTTCGCTATAACGGTTCTGACTATGCTCTCGTTATCTATGACCGGGTTGGTGTTGGGCATGCAGGCGACCGAGGTGAATCCTCCCTTTGCGGCGCTCATGGTCCCGGTCCGGATATCCTCCTTGTATTCATAGCCCGGGTCCCTCAGGTGGCAGTGGGCGTCCACAAGCCCGGGAATCACGGCAAGGCCATTGGCGTCGATCACCTGGTCCGCCGTATCCGTAATGCCCTCGCCGATGCGGCATATCTTTCCGTCTTCTATAAGGATGTCCTTATTTGCCTCTGTCCTGTCGCCTGTAATTATGGTTCCGTTTTTTATAAGCAGCTTCAATTTTCTTCCCTCCCGGCTAAAAGATACAGGAGCGCCATACGCACCGCTACGCCGTTTGTCACCTGTTCGGTGATCTTCGACTGGTCCGAGTCGATAAGGAGGGATGTCATCTCCACTCCCCTGTTGACTGGCCCCGGATGCATCACAAGGACATCCTTCTTCGCCCCTGCCAGGTGGCGCACATCGACCCCGAAGAACCGGGCATACTCTTCGGTGGAAGGTATCAGGGCCTTTTTAAGCCTCTCCTTCTGTATGCGAAGCCCCATCACCACGTCCGCGCCGTCAATGGCTTCTTCAAGGCTTTGGCAGATCGTGCATCCCATCTTTTCAATACCTGGCGGGATCAATGTGGTCGGCGCGAAGATGCATACCTTTGCACCCATCTTGCCAAGGCCGATCATGTTGCTCCTGGCAACCCGGCTGTGCATTATGTCGCCGATTATGGCCACCTTCAGACCTTCAAACCCGCCTTTTGCCTCCCTCATGGTGAACATGTCAAGAAGCGCCTGGGTGGGGTGCTCATGCATCCCGTCTCCGCCGTTGATCACCGAGGCATTGATATTCCTGGCCAGAAGATGCGGCGCCCCGGGCTGGGAATGCCTCATTATGACGATATCGGTACCCATCACATCCAGTGTCTTTCCTGTATCGATGAGGCTTTCTCCCTTGGCCACGCTGCTGGTGGAAACCGAAACATTCACCGCGTGGGCTCCCATGTACTTTGCGGCCAGCTCAAAGGAAACCCGTGTCCTGGTGCTGTTCTCATAAAAGAGGGTTACCACGCTCCGGCCCTGAAGGTAGTTGACACGCTTCATGTTGCTTTGGACTATTTTCTTCATGTCCCGGGCCATGTCCAGAATGAGGGTGATTTCATCGGGTTCCAGGTGGTCGAGGCCCAGGATATCCTTTGAGCGCAGCTTCATGGCACTTTTGCCCTTCCTTTCTTTTGCGTTTTCCGGCGCGGCTATAAAAAAATAGTAAGACCTTTGTCTTACTATTTATCAAGGTTATAATACGCTGTTTTTTGGGATACCAATCCCGAAAGAGAAAAAGAACTCTGTCCCCCTCCATGGCAGGACGCATTTGGTTCAATCAACTTCCTCAAACCTCCAAATGCCATATCTTTTTCTCCTCCGTTCAATGCTGGAAGTATGATACCACAGAAATCAACGGTTGTCTACAAAAAAAGGCTAAAACTTTATGCCCCTTAAGGCCGCGGTTTTATATGCATTGCACAAATCTGCAGGCCACTGTTTTACGTGTTTTTCGGCACGTATCCGGGCTTTTTCAGAAGAGTGTAGGCCTTTCCCATTATTTCCGGCTGGTAGACGCGCTGGTTCCACTCCTCGGGCGTCACTTCCTCCACGGCTATGGAAATGGATTTCTCCTCGCACCCGATCGTTTCCAAAAGGGCCTCTGTTATCTTTTCCGCCATTTTTTCCTTCTGCTCCTGTGTCCGGCCGGGGTACATCTTTACCACAACATGAGGCATATTTCTCATCCTCCCTGATAATTCATATTTAGAATAAGAATACATGGTAATTTGAGTAATATCAAGAGGTACGGTTCCGACCAGGGGGACGGTTCCGCTGGTTCGAACCAAGGGGACGGTTCCGCTGGTTTGACCACGGAGACGGTTCTTCTGGTTTGTTGCAAAAGATTGCTTAATCAGCTTCTCCCCCGTAATGGAACTGAAAAAGCACCCCACAACAACATACCCGAACTGTCATTGCGTGCGGAGCGCGGCAATCTCATCAAATCCTACCCGCAATGACATACGCCT
>JAAXZX010000064.1 GCA_012719645.1 Clostridiaceae bacterium | reverse complement strand
TCCGGCGAGGATGGGGTGCAGGGGCAACGCCCCTGCCATGACCAGGAAATTGCGTAACCTAACTTATGGGTAGGGGGTGAAATTTTCATGCGATAAATTTGACCCATTTAGGGTGAAATATTCAAAAAGTATTGACAGTATGAATATGCAAAACAATGAGTATTTTCTACAGCATTGCCGAAAAGTTACCTGATCTTGTCACTGGTCCCTTTTCCCGGGGCATCGTCACTGCGCCCTTTTATTTCAACTCTTCCTCCAGATTGCCCAGAATCCGTCGCAGGCTATCCTCAAACTGCCTGATCTCATCATCGCTGAAACCCCGATAATAGATTTCATTCATCTGCTTCGATACCCTGTCGAACTCTTCCTGGAGCCCCTTTGACTTATCGGTCAGCGCTATGATGATTTTTCTCCTGTCAGATTTATCAAAGTGCCTTGTTATAAGCCCCGATGCTTCCATCCTGTCAAGCATGCTTGTCAGTGTTGTTTTTGCAAGGCCGGTTTTCCGGGACAGTTCAATTATCGGGATATGGTCCTTTTTCCAGAGAACATACAGTATTCTGCCCTGCGCGCCGTTAAAAGCGTCAATGCCTGAATCGGAGATAATCTTTTCGAAGATGCGGCCGCTTATTTGCTTTATCTGGGAAATCAAAAACCCTCCTTCGGTTTCACGAACCACGATCACACCTCCTATACAGGATAATACTATATGGTACTATTTATGTAAAGGGGATTCTTTCAGGTTTGTCCGAGAACAGCCCGATCTCCGGAAACGGTCTTGAACAGAGGACTGTTCCAGGCCCTGTTTTGCTGGCTTCGGGGTCCGGTCCGTATTTTGCTTACAATTTATGAAAGCAAGGACAATTCAGCGCATTATTGCTTGTTGACATAAGCAGGCCGCAAGCCGTATTATTAAGGTAAATGAAGGCTTATTAAAGATCATAGTGGACCTGTGTTGCGGCGCCAAGTGAGCTTTTTAAGCTTATACACGGGGAAAACGTAATGAACTTGAGTTTTAACATCATATTTAACATATATTCCGTACTTATAGTCATAATCATCCATTTCAATGCGCGTAAGCTTTTCGAAAAGGATTCCCTGCCGGACAGACTTTATTTGTCGGTATTATATATCACTGTCCTGATGCTTGTCCTGGATATACTCAGCAGGTTTGACGGTGATGGCTCTGTAATCTGTATTGTATTGAACCGTGTGGGAAACTTCCTGATTTTCCTGATGGTTCCGGTCTTGCCGTCATTGTGGCTGGCTTATGTCCATTATCATGTATTCCGTGACGAAAAGAGGACCAGGAAGCTTTTATTCCCGCTCTGTGCCATCAATGCGGTTTATGCTGCCGCCTTGATACTTTCCAGGTCCTATGGATGGTTTTATTTCTTTGATCCTGATAACGTATACCAAAGGGGTCCATTCTTTCTCGTTCCGGTATTTATTACTGTCATGCTGATGCTTGCGGCTTTCGTCCTGGTTGTTGCAAATCGCGGAAACCTGGAAAGAAGAAGTTTCCTTTCGCTTGTCTTTGTCGCGGTTCCACCGCTCATCGGCACAATATTGCAGGTCAGGTTTTATGGGATATCGCTTGTACTGAACAGCGTTGTTTTCTCCCTGCTGATCGTATTCCTGAATATTCAGAAACACAGCCTGTACACCGACCATCTGACGGGTGTGAGCAACAGGAAAAAGCTCGATGAATACCTGAAGGAAAAAGTAGGTTCATGCTCGGGAATAAAGAGTTTTTCCGCAATCCTGATAGATATAAACAACTTCAAATACATAAACGACACATACGGGCATGATATTGGCGATGAAGCGCTGGCAACAACGGCAAAACTGCTCAGGAGCTGCCTCAGGAACGGTGATTTTATCGCCAGGTTCGGCGGGGATGAATTCTGCATAATTGTGGATGTTTCAAACTTAAGCGATCTGGAAGCATTGGTCTGCAGAATCAACAACAGCCTTGAAAGGCATAACAGGTCCGGCGTCCATCTATATGAGATACGAATCAGCATGGGCTATGCGGTATACGATCCCCGGTCTCACAGGAGTGCCGAGGAGTTCCTGAAACAGATTGACATGCTGATGTATGAAGACAAACAGTCATTCAGGAACAAGCTACACGCCACATAAAACCAGGAAGATAGCTGCAGGTGACGGTTCGGAACCGTCCCCTGTCCTGTCCATATACATGTTGATTATCAATGGATAATTAATATCACGGATAAGTCTATATCTTGGCTCATCTCTTCATAAAATCTCCACAAAACTGTGCTAAGCTCAATGATACAATTATGAAACCGGAAAAGGTGGAGTGAATCATGGGCACAGCACGCATGCCTTTCAAAAAGACATATCCGGCACAGGGCGCCATGAAGACGATATTGGCAGTCGTCGGCATCTTTGCAACTCTCATCGTAGGTTATGCGGTTATCAGATCGGGCTCGGGCGGCGCTGGCACAGCAGATCAGGCGGAGGATTTGGTTATCCCCAAGAGTGAGATCTCGGAAACAGTCACGTTTTATCCCTACAAGGCAGGAAAGACAAGAATTGAGGTCCTGGCTGTAAAAGCAAGCGATGGAACTATAAGAACGGCATTCAATACCTGCCAGGTATGTTTTGATTCCGGAAGAGGCTACTACAAGCAGGAGGGCAACGAGTTGGTCTGCCAGAACTGCGGCAACCGGTTCCCGCTTGACCAGGTAGAGAAGGTAAGGGGCGGGTGCAACCCTGTTCCCATCCTGAAAGAAAATAAAACCGAGGATGAAATGACAATTGTCATCTCGAAGGATTTCCTCGAACAATACAAGACCATTTTTGACAACTGGAGATAATGGAAGTAACAGGTGCTGAGAATGGAGCGAAGATTGATCCGGCAGGTTATTCAAATAGAAGGCATGACATGTTCAGGCTGTGAAACGGTACTGGAGAACGCCTTGAGAAAGCTGGACGGCGTAGTTGAAGCAGAGGCTTTTTTCAGCAAATCCCAGGTTTGCCTGACCTATGATGCAAATGTCATCGGGCTGGAACAAATCATACAGACGATAGAAAAGCTGGAATATACGGTCATCGGGAACCCTGGCAGCGAAGTTCCTGCAAAACCGGATATGCAAGAAGCTTCTGAGGATAAAAAAACTGTAAGGCAGCTCCTGGGGACAGGAATCATTCTGCTTGCCCTCTATCTCGTTATCAGGAATACCGTAGGGTTTGACTTCTTTCCCGAGATTGACCCGTCCATGGGATACGGCATGCTGTTTGCTGTCGGGGTGCTCACATCCCTGCACTGCATCGCCATGTGCGGGGGAATCAACCTTTCCCAATGCGTTTCGTACAGGGACGGCAACGGGAACACCGGCAGGTTTTCAAACTTAAGGCCAGGTTTGCTGTATAACGGAGGGAGGGTGATCTCCTATACCGTAATCGGGGGTATTGCGGGGGCACTGGGTTCCGGCATCAGCTTTTCAGGCGCCGCCAGGGGAATTGTGGCTGTAACAGCCGGTGTGTTCATGGTGATCATGGGGCTTAACATGCTCAACGCATTCCCGTGGCTCAGAAAGCTTAATCCCAGGATGCCAGGAATCCTCCGGAGTAAAATACAGAACGGAAAAGGGAGGCGGGGGCCTTTCTATGTAGGTCTGCTAAACGGCCTGATGCCCTGCGGTCCGCTCCAGGCCATGCAGATTTATGCCCTGGGAACCGGGAGCTTCGTGGCAGGAGCATTGTCCATGTTCATGTTCAGCATGGGGACGGTTCCCCTGGTGCTTGGATTCGGAGCGGCAAGCACAATACTGAGTTCGAAATTTACCCGCAGGATGATGAAAGCGGGCGCTGTGCTGGTGATCGTCCTTGGGGTGGTCATGGCAGGCAGGGGCCTGGCATTGTCCGGCTTTACGGTTCCATCCCTGTCCCCCGGTTCGGCAAGCGGTGTCCCGAACAGCAATGCGGCGGTTGTGCAGGATGGCTTCCAAACAGTGACCACAAAGCTGTTTCCAGGTATGTATGAGCCTATCACGGTGCAAAAGGGCATACCTTTGAAATGGACCATAAAGGCCCGGAAAGGCGATATAAACGGCTGCAACAACGAGATCGTCATACCGGCGTTCGATATAAGCAAAAAGCTTGAGGCAGGCGACAACATCATTGAGTTTACTCCTGATGAGACCGGCACATTTACGTACAGCTGCTGGATGGGAATGATAAGGAGCAGGATTACCGTTGTTGAGGATATCACTGACCTGGAAAGGCGGTAGCATATGGACAGGGAAATCATTGGAATAAGCGGTATGAGTTGTGCCGCCTGCGCTAAGCGGATCGAGAAAGCGGTAAGCAGGCTTGACGGGGTCCTGGAAGTCTCGGTCAACCTGGCTTCCGAAAAACTGACAGTCGGATACGAAAAACAGAAAGTATCCCTTGGCAGAATAAAGGAAACGATTGAAAGAATCGGGTACGGGGTTATCGATGGACGGAGAAGGAAAACGGTCACGATACCGATAGGGGGCATGACCTGCGCCGCCTGCGCCAGCCGCATTGAAAGGGTGCTTGCTAAAAAGGAAGGTGTGCTGCGGGTTTCGGTAAACCTCGCCACCGAAAAGGCGACGGTGGAATATGATCCTGGAATAACGAGGATATCGGCCATCAGGCAGGCCATCGGGGATATCGGCTACAAAGCACTGGGCACAGGGAGCAAGGCTGTCGACGAGGATAAACAGCGCAAGGAGAAGGAGATACGCATCCTTTGGACAAAGTTTATCATTTCGGCGGTATCCGCAGCGCCGCTTTTATACATTGCAATGGCCCCGATGATCCCGTGGCTTCACTTTCCGTTACCAGGCTTTCTTGAGCCCATGCATTTTCCGCTGAACTATGCGATTGCGCAGATCATCCTGGTGATTCCGGCAATCATAGCCGGGTATAAATTCTATACGGTGGGTTTTAAGGCTCTCATGCTGAGAAGCCCGAACATGGATTCACTGATTGCCATCGGAACATCTGCGGCAGTTGTTTACAGCCTGTACTCAACCTTCAGGATCCGGAGCGGCAATATGAATGCCGTTGAGGAACTGTATTTTGAAACAGCCGGTGTTATCATTACGCTGATACTGCTCGGCAAATCCCTGGAGGCCGTGTCAAAGGGGAAAACCTCGGAGGCCATTAAAAAACTTATGGGGCTGGCGCCTAAAACGGCCATAGTCATACAGGACGGGAAGGAAACAGAGATCCCTATAGAAGAAGTGGAGATCGGCGACGTGATCCTTGTAAGACCCGGAGAGAAAATACCTGTTGATGGTGAAATTATCTTTGGGCAAACCGCCATAGACGAATCCATGTTGACCGGCGAAAGCATGCCCGTTGACAAAAAGGCCGGCGACAAGGTTTATGCGGCGACAATGAACACCAACGGCATGTTCCGTTTTAAGGCAACGAGGGTGGGCAGCGATACAGCCCTGGCCCAGATCATCAAACTTGTGGAGGAAGCCCAGGGCTCAAAGGCGCCCATCGCGAAAATGGCAGATATCGTTTCGGGCTATTTTGTGCCCATAGTGGTCGCCATAGCAATTATAGCCTTTGCATGCTGGCTGATAGCGGGACAAACGCTGGTGTACGCGCTTACGATTTTCATATCCATACTGGTTATAGCCTGCCCCTGCGCCCTGGGGCTCGCCACACCCACTGCCATCATGGTCGGAACCGGGAAGGGAGCGGAGTACGGGATACTTATAAAGAGCGGGGAAGCACTGGAAGTCACCCATAGGATCGATACCATCGTCTTTGACAAAACCGGGACCATCACCGAGGGTAAACCAAGGGTTACAGACATCATTCCGGCAGGAGGCGTATCCAGGGAACGCCTGCTCCGGATTGCGGCATCATGCGAGAAAGGCTCGGAGCACCCCCTGGGTGAAGCCATCGTTAAAAAGGCTGAGGAAGAAAATCTTGATCTTCTCAGGGTGGACAGGTTTGAAGCCATACCGGGGCATGGCATAGAGGCATCTGTTGAAGGCATGGACGTTCTCATCGGCAACATGAAACTGATGGATGGGCGGGGCATAGCGTTGGGCGAGATGGAAGAACAGTCAGAAAGGCTTGCCGTCGAAGGGAAGACACCCATGTTCATTGCAGCGGA
>JAAXZX010000063.1 GCA_012719645.1 Clostridiaceae bacterium | reverse complement strand
TTCTTGACAACTATATGACCATCAGGGAGGTAATGAGCCCGCCCGTCCAGTTAGGCGCCCAATCATTCAAAAGGCTGAGCAATGGGGAAATATCATTTTTAAGCATGCCCATTTATGGTCTTACATACCTGAAAGATCCCTATGATGCCTTTGAAGGCCAGGTCGTCCCGGAGATATGCTCGATAGCCTTCAACAAGGAAAAAGAAGTAATAGCGCAGCCCTTTTATATCATAGCCATTAATGCCAATTGTCAGGACAAGGAAACCGCGTACAGGTTCATCAAGTATATCCTTTCAAAAGAGTCACAGTCCCAGGAATACTTCTCCGGTCTGCCCGTGAACAGGGCGGCATATGCTGCACAGAAGGAGCAGTATATGACGAAATATGGATCGGGCGGCAAAGGACCGCAGCACGCGGAAAAACTGCTTAAAGAACTGGATGATCTGCTGGAAGGGGATATCACCTGCACCATGCTGGACCTGGACGCGATAACCATTCTCAGTGATGAACTTTCCGCGTTTACCGGGGGTAAGATGTCTTCCGGGGAACTGGCTGCCGCCATGGATAAAAAGATTTCCGAGTACAGGGAAAAGCCCATTGAGATCTCCGAAGAAGCCCTTGAGCAAACCCAGGAACAGAAATCTGCCGAAGACCTGCCTGTGATAACGGTGTGGTACATGGAATACGACTGGTCGGTGAAGAACGCTATTCGCGCATTTTCAGAGAAGCGGAAGGATGTCAGAATTGAAAGCATCTTATGCCCTGCCTCATCCATGGACGAAGACATTTTGAAAATGACAACCGAAATCATGGCGGGAGAGGGGCCCGATATTATCTGCTTTGAACAGTATATGTTCAACTCGCTGTATAAGACCATGGGATCGGGAGCCTTCTGTGATCTGAATGAACTTATTGCAAATGATGATACCTTCGGCAACCTGGATTTGAACCAGGAGATTCTGGATATGGGCGTGTATCGCGGAAAAAGATACTGTGTCCCGTTGAGGTACGGTATGCCGTTCCTGATTTCCACCAAGGGAGTTCTGGAAGACAGCGGGATTACCATCAGTGACGACTGGACCCTGGAGGACATGTTGAACGCCTTGAAGGATTATACTGCCCGCTCCGGGAAACAGTACTTCTTCGACAGCCCAATATCGTTCTCGTATTTCCTGAACTTCATCGGCAGGGACTTTATCGATTATGAAAATTCCCAGTGCAATTTCCAGTCGGAAGAGTTTATCCGACTGATGGAACTGTATAAGGACCTTATTTCCTATACCATGCCCGCTGATCAAGTCCCGCAGAATGAATTGCCGAGCATGTCCATAAAGAATAAACGGTTCCTGATGGTAATTAATCACATCTTATCGCCGGAACAGCTGCAGGTGCAAAACTCTATTTACAATGCAATACTGGGAGAGGATTTGGCAATATATCCGTTCCCCACAATGGACGGCAATGGGGAAATACCTATTTTCATCATGAGGGCTGCAGCTGTCAATCAGAAATGCAAGAATAAGCAGGCTGCCCTGGACTTTATTGAAGAACTTTTGTCTGTAAACGCACAGGCAGCCCATGATGAAAACCTGAACAACAATATTACCATAGGGCTGCCGGTCAACCTTGAGGCGCTGAGAAAGGATATGGAATATTTGACAAGCGGGGATGCGGCATTATGGAGTGTCTCTGCAGCAACCCAGTCATTCCCCTCGCTGCCTTTGCCGGAGGCCCTTGCAGCCAGGATGACCCAACTGGCAGACCATGCCATGGCGATGCCCATCAGGGACAATGCACTGGCTGATATCATTAACGAGGGTGTTGTAAGTTACCTTGAAGGAAAACGCACCGCTCAGCAGGCTGCAAAGGATATCGACGACAAGGTGCGGCTGTTTTTGAACGAATAAACAGACAAATGCCAAGTAGGAATTATGATGCTTGCTTTGAAAGGAACTGCCATAAAAAGAAAAAGCCCATTGCAAAAGGAAGAGGCTCTGGCAGGGATACTGTTTGCCCTGCCAAGCCTCTCCGGCTTTGCCCTCTTCTTTGTCATTCCCTTCTTTATGAGCCTTTACTACTGTTTCACAGAAGGGATCGGCGGAACTCGCTTTGTGGGATTCAGGAACTTTGAATCCCTGTTAAAGAGCGAATCCTTCCTTCTTGCGGCGAAGAATACGCTCATATTCAACGCGGTGGCTGTCCCGCTCATCATGGTGCTGTCGCTTGGCTTTGCCATGCTTTTGAATACGGGCATCAAGGGGCTGCCCTTTTACAGGAGCTGCTTCATCCTGCCCCTGGTGGTTCCGGTGGCCTCGGTAATCCTGGTATGGCAGATCCTGTTCAATGAACATGGAGCGCTGAGCCAGCTATTTCAGCTTTTCGGCCTGCCTGCAGTGGACTGGATCAACAGCCAGTGGTCGGTGGCTGTCCTGGTTCTGCTCTATACCTGGAAGAACTGCGGGTATAACATGGTTCTGTTCCTGGCCGGCCTCAACAGTATACCCAGGGAGTATTACGAAGCGGCCCGGATTGACGGGGCAGGCTTTTGGACATGCTTTACACGTATAACCCTCCCGTTCCTTGCGCCCACGGGCTTTTTTGTCCTGGTCCTGTCCTTTGTCAACTCCCTGAAGGTATTCCGCGAATCCTACCAGCTGGCTGGCAACTATCCCGACATGCACATATACATGCTTCAGAATTTCATGAACAATAACTTTACCAACCTGAACTACCAGCGCCTCTCCTCGGCGGCATTCCTGATGTTTGCGATCATCAGCCTCATGGTGCTGGTACTGTTCCGGTTGGAATCGAGGCTGGGGAGAGATCTGGAATGATACATGCCGCGGGAGGACAGGCCGCTTTAAAGAAGCGTGCCGGAAAAGGCATAATCTATATATTGCTGACCCTTGCTTCCGCGGCTCTTCTGTTCCCGCTTGTTTACATGGTCTGCAATTCCTTTATGGAGAGCAGGGAAGTGATGAAGGCCTATGCCCTCCTGACCGGCAACTCAGGGATCAGTTCCGATGCGAAGCGCCTGAGCATACACCTAATCCCCGAGCGGGTAAGCCTCATACAGTATTACCAGGCCCTTTTCAGAAAACCCACTTTCCTGGTCATGTTCTGGAACTCTGTAATCGTGACGGTTCCCATAGTCGTGGGGCAGACGCTGGTTTCCGCGCTGGCAGCCTATGCTTTTGCCAAGCTCAGATTCCCGTTCCGGGACCAGATCTTCTTCCTCTACATCATTGTAATGATGATGCCTTTCCAGGTGACCCTGGTCCCGCAGTACATTACGCTCAGAAAGCTGGATCTTCTGGGATCCCATCTCGCGGTCATCCTTCCGGGCATATTCAGCACCTTCGGCGTTTTTCTTCTACGGCAGTTCATGATCCGAATTCCGGATGAATACAGCGAGGCGGCCAAGATAGACGGGGCAGGACACCTCAGAATATTCGCATCGATTATCCTTCCCCAGTGCAAAGGCGCCCTGGCTTCACTGGCCATCCTTGTGTTTGCGGACAACTGGAACATGGTTGAACAGCCGCTTATTTTCCTGAACAACGAACTGATGCATCCGCTGTCCATTTTCCTGTCCAGGATTAATACCAGCGAGTTGGGCGTGGCTTTTGCCTGCGGGATTCTGTACCTTTTGCCCACCCTGTTTGTCTTTCTTTACGGTGAGAGTTATTTGATAGAGGGTATTCAGAGGTCCGGGATCAAGTGAGGGATAATTGGAGGTAGTGCAATGGAAACCGAGGAAAAGCGTCTGCAATCCAGGAAGAGAATAATAAGGAACGCAGCCCTGGCCTTTTTGGGAATTGTCCTTCTTTTGACCTTTTTCTCCAAAACCATCAACAACATGCTCCTGCCTGAAGTGGAATGCATCACGCCCTGGAACGGTTATCTGAGCTACAGCATAAGGGCGTCGGGCGAGGTAAGGGCCCAGTATACCCATAAGATCTTTGCGCAGGGGAGCTGGCACATGGTGGATGTCCTTGTAAAAGAGGGGGACAGTGTGGCCGCCGGCGACGTTCTTGCGATCATTGACACTGAAGATATCGCCCTGGATATCCAGAGGAAGGAGTATGAGGTTCAAAAGCTGCAGGATGAACTGGCACAGTACCAGGCGACCTTCAGCGGCACAGACCTGGAAAGCTGCAGGAACCAGGTGGCTAATGCCCAGGCGGCGGTGGAAGATGCTAAAGCATACCTTGATATTACCCTGGCCTTGTTTGACGAGGATGTGAAGGCAAAAATCAGGATGGCACAGGAGGCAAGGGACAGGGCAGCCAGTGAGTGTGAGGCGGCCTATAAGGAGCTTCAGCGGAAAAAGGCTGAAGCGGAGAGGCTTGAGGATCAATACAACCGGACCGTGGAGGAGAAAAAACTGGCTGTAACGATCAAGGAACGGGAGATGTGGTATTTCCGTGAGAACCAGTCTGCCGCCCTGTCCTATGATCAGTATCTTATCCAGTATAATCAGATGCTGTTGGAGCTTAAAAGGCTTGAGAACGACCTGGATAACTATATTGCCAGCTATGAGCCGCTTGATGTGACCGTTTATGAAAAAGCCTTCAACCAGTCGCTTAATGCGGTCAAGGAAGCCTCGGACAACCTCAGTAAGGTAACCGAAACCTACGCAGCCGAATCGGAGATCAGGCTCCGCCTGAACGAAGCACAAAAAAGATACGATGACGCAGTAAAACAATATGAGGAAAGCATCAGGACCCTGGAGAAGATGGAGGCTGCGGCTAAGGCAGAGCAGCAGGTTTACACGCAGACAGTCAATGAGAAAAAGGCGGGAATCCAGCTTGCCACGCTGGAACTGGAACAGATGAAGAAATACATGCCTCGGGATGGACGGATTACGGCGCCGACAGATGCCACGGTCAGGGCAGTGAATATTCAGAAGGGACAGGCCTGCAGCCCGCAGCAGATGCTCTTTGAACTTATTGATGACAACTCCATGCTTTCCGTACAGTGGATGCTGAACCCGGAAAAAGCTGAACTGCTGGGCATAGGAGATGATGTGACCTTCAGGATCAGGGGCGAGAAGACGGGGGTACTCAAGGGGAAAGTAAACAAAAAGGAATTCGCGTCGCAAAATGGGCTGTACATTTATTCCTCGGATATACCTGCAGGCTCGGGCGCCATAATGGAGGGCATGGCGGCCGAAATCTACGCGTCACGGACCAGCAGCGAATATGAACTGATCGTCCCAACCAGCAGCATATCGAACCAGGGCGGCATTGATTGCGTGTTTGTGCTGAAAGAACGTAACGGGGCCCTGGGACAGGAGTACTACGTTGAAGCTGTCCAGGTCAGCGTTATCGAACAGGATGACTTCAATTCGGCTGTTTCCGGAGCCATCGGCGCACAGGACAAGGTTATATCCATGAGCACCAAGGCTTTGACGGACGGCGCGCAGGTAAGATTGAGGTGATGGGGTGGAAAAAGGCATTTTTAAAGGTTACGCTGCAAAAAAGCTGATCTTTTCTCTGGCTCTTCTCCTTGTCCTGGTTGCGGTGTCCGAGTCAATAGCCGCCGAGTTCAGGTCTTTTTCGGAAAACAGCCATGAGATGGTTGAAATAAATACAAACCGGGCGGATTCCGGCTATGCGCCCAAGCTTATAAGGTACGGCCATATCTCCACCCTTAAGGGCAGATTCCCCGAGGGCAGCGTGTCATTCTCAAGCCGCCTGGATTCCATCATGAAGCGGGGCGGATTTTCTGTCCCTGTCAGGGTGATCCTGACCGATGAGTCTTATCCCACAGTTTCCGGTATGAAGATAATCCGGGGATCATACTTTAACAGCAGCGCCCTGACCTATGGGCGGAACGTGGCCGTTATCAGCCGTGAACTGGCCGAAAGGCTTTTTATGAGCATTGATGCCATAGGTAACGAGGTCACGCTTTTCGATGAAAGCTATGTAATCGTGGGGCTTTACGAACCTTCGAAAACACTCCTGTCGCTGCTTGGATCGTACGGCGCTGAAGTGGTGTATGTCCCGTTTACCAGTTATTTGGAAAGCGGGAACCTTACAGTGGATACCGTCTCCATCCATGACAGGAAACTCGGTGAAGCGGTCTTCAAACAATACCAGGTAGGGGATATACTGAGAAAGGAGTTGAGGGTCCAGGCCGAAGCGTACAGGATCATTGACTATTACGGGTCAGACACCATAGTTTCCCAATGGCTGGGCCTGTTTCTATTCCTGGTGGCGCTCGCCGTGTTTTTCATGCTGCTGGGGATTGCCGGAAGGGTTTTGGGACAAATGAGGGATTTTTTCTGTGCCGGGCTTAAACGGGACTACCTTCCCGGTTTTATCAGGAAGCAGTCTGTTCCTGTCTTTATCTTTACGGGAAAGCTGCTGGGGCTGGTCGGGCTTTCGGTGCTGCTCATCATCTATGCCAGACCCCGTATCTTCATACCGACACAATACCTCCCGCCAGACAATATTTTCGATTTCGGCTTCTATTGGGAAAAGATTAAAGAGGCTATCCAAATGTCCAATGCCATGGCAGGCTATATTCCCACCCCCCTGGAGCATTGCTTCCATGCGTCCTCGTCTGTGGGATTCATCCTGCTTTTACTCATGATTCCCGCCTTTATTTCGCTGATCTCGGCCATGAAACTTTTAAAATCCCTGGTGTACCCGATAAAACGCTTTATCCTGCTGTTCCTGCTTTCAATAATCCTTGCGCTTGCCGTCCTTATCCTGCTATGGGCGTCAGGGCTGATATATCCGGCAATAAGCGTCAAGGGCATGGCTATTCTTGAGCTGTTCTGTATTGTCTATTTCCTGAGGAAGTATCCGGCCGGCGGCCAAAGCGGTTCTGATTCACCATCAGGCAATGGATGAAGCCGCAGATCTCATGCTAAAGAACAGGCTTATGCGGGATCTGATCGTGAAGCTTACATCATGGTAAAGGCGTGTCCAGGCAATTACTCCAGTTCCAGCGTGATGGCCGCGATTCCATGCGGGGGAACCGAAACGCGGAATATCAGATCCTCTCCTTCATATTCGCCGCTTATGGCTTCTGTCTTAAGTTCCGACGCATCCATGAGCTTCCGGATCTGTTCCCTGCTCGGATACTCGGGGCTGCCCATTTCTATCCAGGCCTTCCGCGGGTTGCAGTGGTTATCGTCCACCCTCTGAATCGTGGCCGCTTTAAGCCGGCCTATTCCCATGACAACCACCTGTGCCGGTTCTTCCCTGATGGGCGACAGCGGGATGTTATGGTTATGGAGAACGATGGTCAGTTTCTCCGAGCCTTTTCGCACCGCCAGCGCCTCAAGGGTCGGGCTGTCCCCGCCTTCCACGGGAAGCCTTTCTGTTCCGAGTTCATGGAGGATCTGAAACGCCCTGTAGTTCGGCTTGGGTACGCCATGGATATTAAGCAGCCCGAAACACCCGTGGAAGGGAGCGGATGCGGTTTGCATCTCCTCAAATATATCAGTGAAGGCGAAGTATGAGTAAATGTCCGCAAGTCCCTGGTTGTCGGCCAGTGTCTTTACCACAAACGCCGAGGCATAGGGCATATCGTGATAGACGTCCCTGTTGCCCGGGGAGTTGTTCCATTCGGTATAGAAGAGCGGGTATTTTCCTGCCTTTTGCCGCACTGCCACGGCCTTCTCCTTCAGTACACCGCGCCTGGATTTGGCCATCCTTTCTTCCATGGGATGCCCAAAACCGATGCCCACATCGGTAGGATAATGGTGCGTGGATATGAAATCAAGGGGCACACCACTGTCCTCGCAAAAGGCAATCATATCATCGATCCATTTCTCTCCCCCGGTTGCGGGACCGCCCACGCGAAGGCGGGGATCAACCCTTTTCAGGGCTTCGGCACTGTACCGGTAAAGCCTGAAGTATCCATCCTTGCCGCCAGCCCAGAAGTATTCCGATTCGGGCTCGTTCCATACCTCGAAATACCATTTGCTGACCTCGTCTATCCCATACCTGTCTATAAGGTGCCTGGCAAAATTCTCTACCAGGTCTGCCCAGCGGTTGTAGTCTGAAGGCGGCGTCACATTGGCCTTGTAATGGAAACAGGTCTGGCTCCCGGAGGCCAGTGCTCCGGGCATGAAGCTCAGTTCCACAAAAGGTTTCATGCCGATCTCCAGAAGGAAGTCATAAACCTGATCGACGTTGAAAAAGCTGTAATACGGCCCGTTATCGGTCATGCCATAAACGCTCATGTCGTCGTTGAATACCCCGTGAAAACGCACAGATTTGAAGCCCAGCTCCTCCCGGCATTTTTTCATCTGCCTTCTCCAGTCCTCACGAAGAGCTGTAGCCGCATGGCAGCTTCCCACGCATTCCTCCCAGACATGCGGAAACGGGGTGGTTTTCGCATTAGCATCGATTGTAAACCTGTTCACCTTATGGCCTCCCGTTACGCCTTCTTGTATATTTTAAGAAGGAGAATATAATTATATTATCATTATAAATGCCCCATGATTGGGATATCAATCAGAGAATATTATCATTAATATAGGAATATGAACATGAATCAGTACAGTCAGCGCAAAATGGTATTCCCCATAATCACGAATGAAATCAGGAGACTTCCCTTTTATGTTACCGGGGTTGGCTCCCTGGAAAACCAGCACCCTGCTGTACGCCCGCATGGCCTGAGAGACTATCAGATCCTTTATATAACGGCGGGCAGGGGGTACCTGCAGATTGACGGAGACGAATTTGAAATTGGCCCTTATATGGGGTTCTATTTCATGCCTGAGGTGCCTCATGAATACTATGCCATAGAAGAGCCCTGGACCTCATGGTGGGTCACTTTCAACGGATATGCCCTCGATGGGTTTCAAATAATCGCCGATTATGGCAGATACTCAGTTTTTCACATTTACGACATGGACAGGATAAACCTGCTGCATTATGATATTCATGCTTCTGCATCATCTTCGGGGCTGTCTGCGGCAAATGACGCGTCATGCCACTTGTACAGGTTTCTTCTCGATATGGCCATCTGCACCGGAACCGAGGCACAGGGGGCAAAGCATACCATTGATAACCGGTTAAAACCTTTGCTGACCTATATTGAAGAGAATTTCAGCAAGGATATTGCTCTGAATGATATGGCCGGCATAACGGGCATATCCCCGCAGCACCTTTGCCGCCTGTTCAAGCAGGCTTTCAACATGAGGCCGTTTGAGTACCTGACGAAGTTCAGGCTCCGGAAGGCGAAAGAGCTTTTGCTGTCCCCCGATAACCCTGCTCTGCGGGATGTCGCCTCCAAAACCGGTTTCAACGATGTAAGCTATTTCGGCCATGTATTCAGGAAGCATGAAGGCATGACGCCCATGCAGTTCAGGAGGATGTACAGAAAATATTAAAGCCCGGGAGCTCATGCTTCGCCGGGCTGTTCCTTTTATGGGTGATATCAGTCGAGGATATGCTGATAAAGGATGATCTTCTCCACTGCATTATCCTTATAGCATATGTCCATTCCGCGGTAATAGTTGGCACTGCATTTATACACTACGTATTCATCCCCGGAGAAGCCTTGATCGGGTTTGCCGTAAAGGCGTTCCACCTTTTCGATGGTATCCCCGACCCTCAGGCCTCTTGGAGTTTCATACTCAGGCGAGGTAACGGTTATTTCCACTATGCAGCCGCAGAACTCAAACAAGCCCACGCCATTATATTCGATGGATTCTGAATACTCAAATTCCTCCATGTTGCCGCCCAAAGCTTCGTATGCCTGTTCCATGGTCATTTCCACCGCAGGTCCGTCAACAAGCCTTATCTCATCATAATCCAAAGCCTTGATGGACAATAAATCAGGATCGTCGTATTTTACCTCGGCCCTGACATCCGCGATATCATATTTGTGGCCTGTTAAGGACAGGTCCACGAATACACGCGCCAGATCGTTATACATAACTTCGTTGGGCGTGATGTCAAAATCAGGGGGTCCCCAGTAATAATAGATCATGGGATAGTTTACCTTGCAAAGCACCTGTACAAACCATTTACCATTTTTATTCACGACTTCCCAGTCGCTGTCGATCTCGAGAAGGCTGGTCCTGTCCTGTACATCCCAGGTGTCATAAAAGACTATCTCCGGGATAACCGAAGTAAAGCTATTGTTATAGCTTCCTATGGAGACGGACATGGACATGCTGCTGTTATTTATGGCGGCCTTAATATCGTTGTTGTACTCTTTGAAAGAACTTGTATTGAATACCTCGACGAAGTCATCATTAACAACCTGGTAGATCCCTTTTTTGTAAATACCTTCGCCGAGGCCGTCCAGGTAAAGCTGAAGGCTCCCGTCGTTCATGAAGTCTCCTGTCTCAATCTGATACATATCAATAAAGTCAAGATAGTATTCACGCAGGACTTCCCTGGTATCCGCAGCGCATACGAGGAGACGGTAATTCATCCCGTATTCAAAGAATATAAGCAGCTCGTCGCCCGGGTTTGAAAATATGTCGCATTTCTTTCTGGTTATGGTGAAAGGCCGGATGCTCCTGTACCGGTCCTGAAATCCGAATTGATTCAAATAGTCGCCATACATCCCAAAGTAAAGACCATTGGGATACTCGTAGTATACCATCACACCTTGATTTCTTTTGGTATAGTTGGTGCCGAACTCCTCTTCAAAATTTTAGGGTGTATTCGTCCATAAGAAGCGCCCGAATATACAGGTCTTCATCAATCTCAGGGTCGAGAAGGCGCCCCCTCTCGCTTATATAGACCGTAGTCTGCTTGTCGGCTTTTTCGCAAAGCCAATCTGGTATCCATCCTCTTTGCCCGAAACCGGTCTGAATCAAATACCATGTATTACCGTCAGAATCCTGCCTTTCCTCCAGCATAGGGAAAAAGTAATTCCGGTCTACATGAACGATAGCCTCACTGTCTTCGGACATGTCCTTCCTTACAGCTGCATTGCCAGATGTAATCATAACCGCCCCGATACTGACGGCACCAGTATCAGGCGCAGGCTCTCCGCCCTTCTGGACATTCTGGCCGGGATCAGGGGGAGTAGCGGCGGGAAGAGGTTCATGCGTGTTGTTGGCTTGTGTATTGGTTGTGCCTGTATCTTCCGGCTGATCTTCCTGCTTTTCCGGCAAATCGGCCTGAAGGCCATTCTCATTCCTCTGACATCCGGCAAAGGATAAGGATAATATAAGAATTAAGGCTATAGCCAGGCAAAACACTTTCTTCATTCTTGATACCTCCGGATAGAAAAAGATGGTCTGTTAACTTAATAATAAAAATGAGACCTGAAACGCCTCTGGTATAATGGAAACTGCAAAACCACCATTACCTCCCAGAAAGGAGCGTTCAAGTCTCATGATTATTATACCATCTAGCGTAGTATGTCCAAGGTGTTTTTCGAAAGATCTTTACCGTTTTGGTAAGGACAAGGAAGGATTTCAAAAATATCAGTGTAAACGATGTAAACGCCAGTTTGCTCCTGATAATCCACCTTCCAATTCTCGGACGAAAAATCA
>JAAXZX010000062.1 GCA_012719645.1 Clostridiaceae bacterium | reverse complement strand
TTTTCATTTTGTGTACGCTTCATATATGACGCCTCCAATATTTTAGTTTTGTGCCTTTCTTGTCTGAATCAGCACATCTCTATCTTATTGCGAGGTGTCTTGTTTTTCAAAGTTCATTTATTTTCTTTACAGGAATGCTCCATATATATAAGTCTATGATACTTTATTATCATGCAATTTTGAATCGGATTGTTGAGAACCGCGAAAAAGGGTGTAACTTGACAATGTTTGGCGGCAGATATATTATAATAACAACATTTGACCAACCGGTTAATCAATTATTAGTTTCGTGGCCTCAGGGGGAGAAGGATTTGGAAAAAAACTCAGGTAACGACGCAAGGGAAAGGATAATCAATGCGGCAATAGAGCTGTTTTCCCACAAAGGGTACGATGCGACGCGGGTCAATGATATAGCGAACGCTGCGAATGTCAACAAGGCCCTTATATATTATTACTTCAAGAACAAGCAGGACATCCTGGACTACATGGTTCATTCGCTGCTTAACAACGCTGTATCAATCACCATGGATTACATCAACACTAATATTGTTGATATGATTAAAGAGGGCTACCTGGACATTCTGCCTGACCGCCTGCATTTTGTCGATGATGAAGCCACCCGGCATTTCCTGGAGAACACGTATAAATTCTATGAACGTGTGGTGGATTTCGCAATCGTGAAAAGGGATATAATTCGCATACTGATGCTGGAGTCGCTTAAAAAAGGAAAACATCAGAACTCGCTGTTTAATTTCATGGAATTCATGGCCAACAATGAGAAGAACCCGATTTTCAAAACCATATCCAACGCGGATCAGGATTTTGTTTACTCGGATGAAATGGTCCTGTTCAGGTTTTTCTTTTCAATAATCCCTATTGTCAGTTTTGCGGCTTATTTTGACGACTATAAAGCGGCGACATCGTTAAGCGATGAAGAACTACGGAATTCATTCCTGAATGTGTCAAAGATAATAACCGATTCAATGATTTCAGGGAGTGATATCTTGCTTCGCAGCAAATAGCATTGATGACTCTACCTGATAAGGGAATGACAATTATGAGCAGAGTTAACCGGACGGTTAGTTAAAAACAGCATTAAAGGTTAACCAAACGGTTAGTTAATAACCCGTAAGGGTTGAGGTTATACAACCAATCTGTTGTTGGGGGGATAACGATGAATATAGTACAAAAAGCTGCAGCAAATATGCTGCTGAACTACATCTCTGACGACTTCCTGGGGAAACTGCCCAGGATATTGAAACTGGCTGAAAAACTAGACAGAGGGAATTTCCATGCTACTCAGATAACCACGGTGCGCAATGTATTGTTGGATGAAAGCAATGTTTGGCACACCTTTGCCAGGAACCTGGTCCAGGAGGTGGACAAAAAATGCATAATGAAGTTTGTGGAAGGCTTCATAATCAACACGCACCTTGTCGGGAACGAGCGCAGGCAGGCCATAGAAAAGAAATATGACTGCAACGTGCCATGGACTATCCTGATTGATCCCACAAGCGCGTGCAACCTGTCCTGCACCGGATGCTGGGCTGCGCAGTACGGAAGCAGGCACAACCTTTCCTACGAAACGCTCGATTCCGTTGTGCGCGAGGGAAAGGAAATAGGCATGTATTTCTATATTTTCTCCGGCGGTGAGCCGCTTGTGAGAAAGAAGGATATTATCCGGCTGTGTGAAGCGCACCAGGACTGCTATTTCTTCGCATTCACCAACGGGACGCTTGTGGACGACGAACTGTGCGATGATATGCTGCGTGTCGGCAATTTTGCGCTGGCATTTTCCATTGAGGGAGACGAGGAAGCTACAGACATGAGGCGCGGAAAAGGCACATATCGCAAGGTCATTGAAGCGATGGAACGCATGAAGGCACACAGGCTCCTGTTCGGGTACTCGACCTGCTACCACCGTTACAATACCGAAAGCGTGGGATCCGATGAATTCGTTGACGATATGATTGCCCGGGGCTGCCGGTTTGCCTGGAACTTTACATACATGCCCGTAGGTAAGGACGCACGCACGGACCTTATGGCAACTCCCGAGCAACGGGCCTACATGTATAGGCGTATCAATGAAATCCGCGCGACGAAACCCATTTTCGCTATGGATTTCTGGAATGACGGCGAGTACGCCAATGGATGCATAGCAGGCGGAAAGCGTTACCTGCATATAAATGCGGCCGGGGATGTAGAGCCATGCGCGTTCATCCATTATTCCAACGTCAATATTCATGATGTGTCCCTCCTGGACGCGCTGCGCTCTCCCCTGTTTATGGCCTATCGCAGGAACCAGCCGTTTAACGGTAATATGCTGCGTCCATGTCCTCTGCTTGACAATCCCGAGATGCTTGCGGCCATGGTTAAGGAATCAGGCGCCAGGTCAACCGACATGGAAGCCCCTGAAAATGTGGATGTGCTTTGCGCTAAGACAGCCCCGGCAGCAAAGGCATGGGCGGAAGTGGCTGACCGCCTGTGGGCGGAAAACCCGAAATGCCGGCAACCGGCCAGTGAAGCCGTTAATTAGTTATTGCAGGCGTAAATTATTGGCCGGTTTAGCCGACAATAAATGAGGAGGCAGGTATAAGCCGCCCGCCTCCCCGGAATATGCGCATACTGCCATCAAGCAGATGGTTTGCGCAGGATGCAAGCAATGAAATACGCGACAGGAGGAACCGAAGAATGCAGGAAGTTTATGAATTCCTAAAGAATTGCGGAACGTACTATCTGGCTACCACGGAGGGTGATCAGCCCAGGGTAAGGCCGTTTGGCACAGTGGATATTTTTGAGGGCAGGCTCTACATCCAGACGGGCAAGGTAAAGGACGTATCCAGGCAGATACAGGCCAATCCTAAAGTTGAGATCTGTGCGTATGCAGATGGGAAATGGCTCAGATT
>JAAXZX010000061.1 GCA_012719645.1 Clostridiaceae bacterium | reverse complement strand
TCTCTATTTTTCCTGTGCCAATTTCTAAAAAATGCTGTATACTGTTATACATGAAGATGTCACCCTTTCGTTGAGTTTTTGTTGCAAATTCTTATCTTAACAGGATGACATCTTCTTTTCAATTCCTCTGGCCTTTTTTCCCATTTACCCTACAGTAACTTTACGCTAAGGTTGTGCCAGGAGGCGCCATAACCTTCGAAAAAACTGCCGGGATGAATACCGGGCAGGTCAGGACAGTCCCTGGTTTCTCCCGCGTATTGTTATCATACCGTTAATGAAGAGGTATAACGCCACGATTGATGACCCGGCCAGATCCACATACCTTGCGGCAGGTGAAGCTGGCGCTGCGACCAGGAAAGAAAGGGCTAAGGTTACACAGGAATCCACCAGTGATTTTGCGAAGTATAGTTTGCTTTGCACGGCAAGAATCGCGTCAGGCTTTTGGAGGTTCAGCCTGCGGTATCGAAGCCAGAACCATGTGTTGGTGGCAACACCCAATATTGCGATCACAAGGCCTGGAATTACATTTCCTTTTTCAGCATTGGAAGAAAACAAAGCGACAAAGAGCATGGCCACGCCGGACAGGCACATGGCTGCCCCGACACACAGATTCGCGGAACGCTCAAGCTTTTCCTTACGCGCCGGATCCGGCTCACCGCTTTTATGAAGGATGCGGTACACGATCCACGAGACAATGATAGCCGCCAGTTCCGCAGACCGGCGGATAAAGTCCGCAAGCTGAGTGAACGAGCGGCCTATGAACAGGCCCGCGCCGACCACAATGGGGCCGGGAGAGCTTAGCACCACCGATGCCAGGAGTGTGCGCTCACCTTGATTTTTCTTCATTAAATCACACTCCCAATGCATAAATCAGCGGAATCATGACTGCCGCTGCCGCCAAGGGGCAGGTCAGCGTATCCATGCCGCCCCTGGTGTAGAGCTCCACAACGGCGCTTACCGCCGCCGTTACCGCCGCCACCGGCACATAACCGTACCATTGAATTGAACTGTTTATCAATAAAACGATCAGTACCGAAATGAAAGACACCGCAAACATGGCAAGGGTGCCCTCAAGGCTCTTTTGACCCTCAACGAGCTTCCCCTTTATATGGTGGCGTCCGAAGCGCTTCCCGACCAGTGCTGCTGCCGCATCTCCAAATCCCCATGCAAACACCGATGCGATAACCAGGTATTTTTTACCGAGCCATCCCCAGCAAACACATATCAGGACCGCAAACATAAAGAATACAACAATCAGGCTGTTCTTAACCTCTCCCTTTTTACGTTCCGTAAGCAACTGGGAATAGCCGGGCAAACGCTCAGCGAACCAAAGAAACGGAAACACCAGCGCTGCGAATGCAGCCGCGGCAAGTGCCGATATCCACCATGTCTCGAAGGCATATACCCATATCAATATTGAACACAGGGCTATGGTGTGCAGGGTTTTCCGGAAGACCTCTGAAGGCAGTGCTACAAATCTTCTTATTAAAAGCGCCCCTGGGGCGCATACAGCAAAATAGCCCAATATAATGCCAAAGCCAGTAATGAATTCAAGTCCCATCATCTGTCCCCCATAGACTGAAGATTTTGCGCCACACGTGACAGCAATGATTCAATGTGCACGAGCTCATCATCGGTGATGCCTTTCGTGGCTTGTGCGTACAACTCATTATATATGCCCGTAATTTTCCCGCCGGCCGACAATGCCTTGCTTGTCAGGGAAACACTGTAAGCACGGCGATCATCATGCCTCCGTTCGCGCACAACATAACCCTTGGATTCAAGCGAATCCACAGCCCGCGATACGGCGGCCTTTCCTACATCAAGCTGCTCGGCCAGTTGTTCCTGCTGGAGCTTATTGCTTCCTGTCAGAAGAAGAAAGAGTATATCCCCTTCGGCGCCGGACAGGTTCAGCGGCTCAAGCTTTTCATTGATTATCCGCCGCGCCGAGCGCAATACCCCTTTCATAGCCAGCCAAATACTGCGAATTGGCGGCATAGGCAACACCTCATATCCGATTATACGGGGATATAGTTGACAAATCAACTATTTGGGCAGAATCATGAAAACTTTTTTTGCATCAGGCTTTTTGCCTTTTTCTGAACAGGTATATCAGGAGAAGCACTGCTATGACAGATGCGGCGATAACAGGATAAATGAAACCGGTTTTGCTGCCATCCGCGCTGCTTTCGGCGGCGTTGAAGGCTTCATACTTGCTGAAATCATTATTCAAGAGGTCCGACGCAAGTACGCCTTCATCCGGAATGGTGAATTTTATGTTCTCTTCAAAGCCCTTATACGCTTCTATAGTTCCATCCTGAAGGGATATCTTCCAGAGCTTCTCGAACTCCCGGCGCAGCGCAATATAAACGCTTTGCTCGCCCGGCACGAACACTGCTGACGCCAAAGTGGGATACTGATATTGCTGGGCAGTCATTTTCAGACATTCAAGAGCATTGTCCAGGCAAAAACCGTCCCTGTTTTCTTCAATATACTGCCAGGCCTTGATATAGCGGTCTGCACCCGCTCCTGATACTTTATTGAATGGTTTGTCCCTGTAATCGGAATTCTTGAAATTTGTCATTACAATGAAATCACCGGTGATGGGAAGCAATTCGTTTTGATCTTTTCCGACTTCTGCAATAACAGCATTCCCCTCGGTATCTGCCAGCATGCTGTGGAGGGTTAAGCCTTCCATATGAATAAACTTCCTGTTCTCCACCGCCCGCAGAACCTCCGGAACATTTTCGGAACCTGCGCAAAAATCTACGAGTTCATATATATAGATTTCATCCTTTTTTTTGTTTCTCTTCCCGGTTAACTGCGGATACTGCATTTGCAGCGTTGTAAAAAGCCCCTTGCTGTTCATGCCCAAAGTGGATGCAAATTGATTCCCTTCCTTGTACGTCATATAATCGAACTGCATGAAAAATGCTTTCAGATCTGAATTATCCACCACGATAAATCTTATTTCAGTTTCAGGGTAATCAAAGTTCATGGCATAGACGGGTTCTTCGGAATACACCGCGAAGCTGGTGCATGCATAACCGCGGTTAATCTGCGGCAGTATCATCAGTAATGAGATTAGGGCAACAAGCATTCTCTTCATGGGGTGTCTCCTTTACCGCTTGATAATGCAGTTATCATCATTTATTGCCCCGTTCATTCTGCAGATAACCGCCGGACCTGATTATATCACTTAGCCTGAACACTGTAAATTTAGTTCTATCCTAATCACCTGAAGATGCTGACAGATCCAGCCCCAGTTCAATAATCCAGTTGTTCCTGTAAACCGACAGGAACTTGTAGATCTTCTTGTCCTCGGCCCTTTCCTTTATGGGGGTGGCGACGTAATCGGCGCCTTCCAAAAGATGCTTCAGGCTTTCGTCAAACTCAAACAGGTTGACGCCTCTGCCGATTTCCTCGTTGCAGTAATGCACATATCCTGTCTTGTCCGCTACGTATGTCGTAGTTATATTGAGCCGGTCGCATATGTCGATGAGGTTTTCGTTGCTGTATCCTTCCTTCTCGAGATGGTCTATCACGAAACCTATGTCGATCAGCATTTTTATCTCCATGGATTTGTCCCTCAGGCTGAAAGCCATGTCGTTCAGCTTGTTGATAAGCGCGATAATGGAATCCACGTATGGATTCTGATTGTTCAGGCTTCCGGATGCCTGTACGGTATTCGCCGAACACTCCTGGTTAACGGCATACAAGTTTGTAACTGAATCCTTGATCATCACGGTTTCGTCCAGGATCGTCCTCCCGGACTCGTTCAGCTTCAGGATATAATCCTGGGTAGATGTGGTTGATTCGTGTATCCTGTCCAGCAGGCTGTCCATTTCATATACGCCCTTCATTTCATTCTCGATGGCCGAATTCACGTTGACCAGCGCTTTGACGGCACTGGCAACGCTTTCGTTCAGGGCGTTGGTATAGTCCTGAATTTCCTTGAGGTATTTATTGGTTTCATCGGACAGCCTCCTTATCTCATCGGCTATAACGGCAAAACCCTTGCTGGATTGACCGGCCGCGGCAGCCTCAATAGCCGCATTCAATGCCAGGAGATTGGTCTGGGAGGATATCTGCTTTATGGTTTCGCCTGCGGAGAGTATTCTCTTTGTATTCACGCTGGTTTCATTAACCATCTTATCTATCTCTGCGATCACCACGGAGGTGGTTTCCGCCATTTTCCTGAGATCGCTCATAAGTTTTAAGCCTTGGTTCTTGTTTTCTATGATCCTGTCCATGTTTTCCGTGACGCACCTGATATGTTCCTGGTTCTGCGAAAGGGTTCTCTCCAGTTCCGAGATGTGCGCGGCTATTTTTTCGGTATCGAAAACCACGCTTAAAGAGCCTGCGGCTATGTCCTCTATAGCCTTGGTAACCTCTCCCAGCGACTGCCGGAACTCATGGCTCCCTTTTCTCAGTATCACGGTTTCACCCTCAAGCTGGGTGACTTTTTCATATATATAATTGGCCATGCTCCCGACATGCTTGAAGCCGCCTGCCTTTTTATCCGATTCGGCTTCTTCCGCCATGGCCATTCCTTCACATACCCTCAATGAGCCGAATACCGCCCAGATGAAGCCGGCAAGCGCAAGCAGGAATAAGAAGATATCCGGCAGGGATAAACCACCGGCCTTCTTTATTGCCGCAACAATCGCGTAGGCTGACGCGGCAAATATAACAACCGATTTTGCGAGGGTTTTGTCGGAGAACATGAAGGCTATTATAAGCAGGACGGCAAGAACTAAAAAATCCACCAGGGATATTTCTGTTGTGATCATCAGGAACAGGTGGTTCAGGTATATTCCTGCCGCGGCAGTGTATCTTACCAGTCTTGAGTCCTCGTTCGCCCTGTATATAAGGAATGACCCGACACAGTTTGCAATTCCCAGTGCCGCCGATACTATCAAGGGCGTTAGCGTGATTTTCCCGCCCGTGTATCCCGCAATGCAGTTGATTACAAAGAGCAGGTGCATTATCAGTACAAGCAGAATTGATTGTCTATTCGCCCTTTTCACCAATTCCATTTTACCGCCCCCAGATCGTTGGATTAACGCACCCACAGGCGCCTGAACCCGATTGCAAGGCAAACAGAACGGGTTACCCAATATCATATATAACCAAATGAAGCGGTATGGAAACACTTTATAACACAATAAACTGAAATTATCTACAAATAGAATAATTAGGCAACACCGCAATCAGTAATTTGCGGGCGGCTTTGCCGATAGCCGTCAGATGGAATAAAGGAAGCGTATGGCAGTCTCAGCCGTTGGCGACATTGTATCCTCTTGTAATAAGCCCTCCCGGTATGCTGTTTTGATCCATGCGCGGACGCGGGTCTATACTGCCATAGTTTATTAGGCTTCTTATCCTTACGCCGGAAAACCTCACGGGAAGACCTGCGCTGTTATAGAGGCCGGGGCCATCCTGCAACTGGAAATGCAAATGGGGCTCGGAGGAGTTACCCGTGTTACCGCATGCTGCTATTCTCTGTCCCCTTGATACCCTCTCTCCTTCTTTTACAAGGATACTGTCCTTTTTCAGATGCGCAAGGGTGCTGTATTCATTTTCCCCATGCCTGATCACGATGTAATTGCCTTCTATATTCTTCGCCCGGCTGAAAAAGCGCCCGTTTCCGAGTATAAGGCTGTCTTCGGCATTATTAACCACTTTTGTAACCACTCCGTCAGCGGGAGCCAGGACTGCCTTGCCGTAGCAATAATAGTTTCCAACGTTTTTGGGGTCGCCCGTATATGACTTGCCGTTCTCGTCAAGCACGAGAAAATCATAAGCATACCGCTGTGTGGGGATATCCCATGAATGGGAGAATTCCTTTGTAAAGCAGCCGTTTATAACCGTCCATTCACCCTCGAAAGGCAGGTCATATTGGATATCGCTGTGGTAATTGTCTATGGCCGGTACGTTACCGCCATATCGCCGTTCCACCTTGATACTGCCGATCATCTGCTGAATGGCGGCCTTGAATACGGAAAAATTCAAAGCGATCTGGACACAGAGAAGCAGCAAAAACAGGCATAACCACCTGAACACAGCGGCATCGCTGAAAAACGATACAACAAGGCTGACGACGCCGATATACTTCGCATATTTGCAGAACACATATACTCTGTACTTCCACATACATGGTTTCTCCTTAAAAAATCTTAATCATCAGCATATTCCAATATATCTCCTGGCTGACATTTTAATTCGCGGCATACCGCGTTCAGAGTAGAAAACCGTATAGCCTTAACCTTGCCGGTTTTCAGGTTTGACAGGTTTACAATGGAAATGCCTACGCGTTCCGATAAATCATTCAGCGATATCTTCCTGTCCGCCATCATACGGTCGAGTCTCACAATTATGGCCATACTGAAATCCCCCTAAACTGTTCCGTCATATTCATCCTGAAGATAACTGCCGTACCTGAATATGCCGCTGAGGATGAACATCAGAATTCCTGCCAGCGCCAGGGATATGTTTACTGAATAGTTGAGGCTGATATCTTTTATTTTTAGCAAATTCATCATCATAATAGCCGGGATATAATCATAAGCGGGAACCAAAAAGGAGCTGAGTATCAATATCATCCCGATTGCACGAATCCTGTCTGCGTTTTCCTTTTTAAATGGCGTATCGTTATCCACCGATCTCAGGATACGGGCCAGTTCTCTTGCCCCAAAGACTATCAGGAGTATGATTGAAAAAGCGATGAACAGAATTGTGATGCATATGTCTTTCATGCTGATCCCAAGTATAGCCTCAGTGACATCAAATTTCAGGCTGGAGATTATGAACTCCAGTTTTCCTGTCCCGATA
>JAAXZX010000006.1 GCA_012719645.1 Clostridiaceae bacterium | reverse complement strand
TGAAAAGCAAGTTTTACGGCTGGCCTCTCGTTTCTGTCGCATGGATCTATTTTATAGTCCAGCTTATAGTTGGCTTTATCGAGATGATCCTGTCATTTGTTCCGATACAATACGGAATCCTGATAAATGCGATCCTGCTGGCCGCATGCCTTTTGGGCCTCATATCCGGCAATGCCGCGGAAGAAGAGATCCAGAGAATTGATGAAAAGGTAAAAGAGAAGGTCTTCTACATAAAGTCATTGCAGGCTGACGTAGAGGGCATGGTGGACATGGTAGCCGACGAATCGGCGAAAAAGGCCCTGAAAGACCTTGCCGAAGCCTTACGCTACAGCGATCCCATGAGCAGCCCGCAGCTTGCGGCTGTCGAAAACAAGATCGAGGCCAGGGTCGCCGCGCTTGGCGAGGCTGGGAGCGCATGCAATTTTACCGAGATAAAACCCATGTGCGATGAAATACAGCTTCTTATCGCCGAGCGGAACAGGAAGTGCAAGCTGCTGAAATAGGGTCTTGTATGGACACCAGGATTTGGCATATGGCGCTTCATTTTGCTTGGCAGCTTGTCCGGGATAAAAGCTACTCAAATAACATATGAAGTGATGTGCAGATGGATATACAGGTTAAGCAGCTGAATGACGGGCGTTTTATCGGTTTGGGCGTTTTTGAAGTCGCTTCTTTCCCCATGCTTGACGGGTCCTCAAGGGAAATGGAAACTGAGCTCGAGCAGGCATACAACACATTCCTGCATACGGTGCAGGAGTTCTACAACCTTGGCCAGAACTCCAATACCGTCGCGGAACTGCTCTGGATTGCGGACAGGGTTGAAAAACAGACATTCCGTTCCCGCATCCGCATTTTCTGCGTGGTCCGTAAAATTCATCCGCAGGAAGCCGTGCTTAAAGCGGACATCGAGCATTTGCTGAACCACTTCATACTGTCATATTCATCAAAGCAATTTACTATAAGCGCAAAGGGCGATGTTCTGGCCGAATACCGAAATCTAATAGGCAATGTCAGCAAGGAAAGCCTGGTATCGGTTGTTAAGTCCGAAAAATGCGCAGGCAACGCGTTATCCATTTACCCGTACTATTTCACCGATGTTGTGCCGGCAAACAACACGTACAATTTCTCATCGGTTGTGGCGGCCATGAGCCAGTATGAAAACTGCTGCATATCATTCCAGGTATTTCCCACCCAGCTTACGCCCCAGGAAAGGCTGTTCCTGAACGAGGTTTCAGGGGAGCTTGCCAGGCTTACCATGGGTGTTTTCATGCAGAGGGATATATATAAGGACATATCCGCACAGGAACCGTATGCGGTTCTTTCGTATTACCTGGAGCGGATCAACTCGCCGCTTTTTTTGTACAACATCCTGGTTTTTGGGAAAAGGAGCGACTGCATCAGCCTTGCCAGTAAGATCGTGAGCGCGATGCAGTCCGGGAACAAGAAAATAATGAATCCCGATTTCACATGCCTGGACCTGACCCGGGAGCATGTGGATTTAAACACCCAGTACATGCAGTATCCGTGGAACATAAACAATAAGCTGATCTACACCTACAGGAACAAGAACCTGCTGGAACGCGTGCCCATGGCTAAAATGCTGTTCAGGCTGCCATATATCATGACGGCGGAGTAAGTGACCTCCTTTTTCCGCCTTCCGTACCGCGAGAAGATGATGGCGGCGCTGCGGAGCAACCAGGCTGCCGGTTATGTTGAGCAGTTCGACGCCTCGGTGGTCTCGGAGGAGAACATCCGTTTCGGGGCTTTGATCTCACATGATGTAAGCGATATCATCATAGGCTGCCCGGCAAATGCCTTTACAAAGCATGCCCTTATAGTCGGTACGCCCGGCTCGGGCAAAACCACGTTCTCATTCAACATCCTGCTCCAGTTTGTGCGGCGCGGCATACCCTTCCTGGCGATTGAACCCACAAAAGCCGAGTACAGGGCGATGATAGACGCCATACCCGATGTGCAGATATTCACTCCGGGCAACAACAATGTTTCCCCATTCATAATAAACCCGTTCATTCCGCCTAAGGGGATCAGCATCGAGCAGTACATACCCAGCCTTGCGAGCGCGTTCAAGGCCGCGTTCTCCATGCCGTCCCCGCTGGACATAATCTTCCTTAAGGCTATCCGTGCCTGCTATTCGGAGTACGGGTGGAAGGATTACAGCAAGTACGGGGACCCGGATGTCACCGTCTTCGGATTATACGAGTTCATCCTTACCTTCAAACGGATTATAGCCGAGTCCGAGTACAGCGCCGAAGTGAAAGGAAACCTCCAGAGCGCCGGTGTTTTCCGCCTTATGAACCTTATAGAGCAGAACAGCAACATATTCGATACGATCCATACCGTTCCCATAGAGGATATGCTGAGCAAACCCACCGTGCTGGAACTCAACTCCATCGACAATACCGAGCAGAAGGCGCTGATCATGGCCCTGCTTCTGATCAATATCGGGGTATACACGAAAAACAACCACATAGGCGATGGAAAGCTTAAAAACATAATCCTGATTGACGAAGCCCACGTGCTTCTTGGCGGCGGGACAGCCCAAAGCCAGGATGGAGCCGATTCGCAGCGCACAGCAATAAAATCCCTGCAGGACATGATCGCAGAGATCAGGTCGTATGGGACCGGGATCATCATTGCGGACCAGTCGCCAACAAAGGTGAGCAGGGAGGTTGTAGCCAATACGGATATAAAGATCGCTTTCAGGCTGGTACAGTCCACCGAGAAGGAACTGATAGCCGACAGCACGAATATGGACAGCAACGCAGCGCAGCGGCTGTCACGCTTAAAGCCGGGCGAGGCCTATGTCTATTACAGCCGCCTGGAGAACCCCCAGCTGATACTGACCGAGGATATCCGGGACAGGGAGAATATCCGCCTGAGCGTTTCCAACGAGGAAATCGCTGGCAGGATGGTTTATTGGAAAGAAAACAGGGACAGGCTGAAGCCGTTTGCCGAATGTACCTGTTGCGACGAGTGCAGGGATGGATGCGACTTTAAGCTTCGCGCCCAGGCAGATTACTATGCCAACCGGTACGTGCTGGCATACCAGGACAAGATAAAGGACAAAAGGTCGCTGAAGCTGTATATGCTGGGCGTCGGAAAGTTCCTGAGCAAGGTTGCCTCGGGCATGGAACCCAAAAAGGCAGCGCAGATGACAAAATGCACTGCCATCAGGTTTATGCGCAAAATGCAGCTTAACTTGCCGGTTCGGCTGACAAAGGCCGAGGTCTGCAAGATTTTGAGTACAGGGGGTCCGGAACGATGGATGACAGCTTTGACCTTACCGGATATGACACGGACGCAGACGCGATCGACAGCACAGACACAGACCTTGCTTCCGATATACCGGAAAGCGATGATGCCATAGAGGAGATTGATTCATTGGAATCCATTGATGACGCCGAAATTCCGGATATCGATATTGAACCATATGAGGATGCAGTTATGGCAGATGCGGATCTTAATACCGAAGACATTGAAACCCTGGACGCGCCGGAGATGCCTGATGAGGATGGCCTTGCGGAAGGAATGGATGACAGCGAGCTTTCAGAGCTATTAAATGACGCGGAATCGTTGGATATCCAGCCTTTCGAAAACGAGGCCGGGGATTTCCAGGAAGAAAGTGCCGACACGGCTCATGGCTGGCCTGTTCCTTCAGCCGAGGACAAGGCCGAGATGTGGCAGGCGGGATTGAATGCTATTGACAATACAATGGAAGCCTTGCGCGATGACCTGCGGGACAAGGGATACACGGACGAGGAGTTTATCGAGCAGACAATTGCGCCTGTGCGCGCAGGTCTTATGGACGAGCTTGGACGCAACATTGACGGGGATCTTTCAAATCCTTATATAATGCCCGATTTCAATAACCTGGAAGCGCTGGCAGGAGATATGGACCAGGACGGTTCAGCCTTGCAGGAGGGCGAAACGGGAGATTTGCCGGATACGCCAGTGGAGGGAGCACCCGAAGTTCCTTGCCCTGATGGCTACAGTATCGGGGAGTTGTCGGAGGATCAGGGCGATGCGGATATTGCCGGCGAAACCGGGCCTTCTTTGCCGGAGGAATACGGCGATACCGAGGATCTTGCAGGACCTGACGGGAATGCCGGGTTCGGGACGGAACCTGCTGAGGACGACGAGATTGAGATAACGCCTATAGATAGCCAGGAAGATGTGACAGAACCCCTTGAGCAGTCTCCAGAAGGCATCGAGGTCCTTGAAACCGCGGAAGACGCTCCCGGGGATGCTGTCGCCGAGGATATGCAGGAAACAGTGGCCCCGGTTGATACTGCGCCGGAAATTGAAACCCTTGAACTTGCGGAAGATGCTTCTGATGATGGCATTGCCGAAGAGATGCAGGAAACAGAAGCCCCAACTGATGCGGCGCCGGACGTTGAAACCCCTGGACTTATGGAAGATGCTCCTGGTGATGAAACCATCAATGAGATGCCCGAAGACGAGGTTCCGGATGAAGTATACGAAGGCCTGACCCTCCCGGAGCAGGCAGATGAATTGACCGGTGAAGAAGCGGAAGCGCTTGAGCCGCAGACCGACAGCCCGGTTGAGCAGAATGCCGACCTGCCCCCGGAAATTGATTTACAGGCGGTATACGAAGGCCTTGACGAGTATGATTTTGACAACATAGATTACGCGGCTGATCCCGAACGCCTGGACGGGTGCCTTGACGGCTTTACCGATTCAACCTGGGAGAACAGCACCCTTGAGGAAAAACAGGAGCAGATTGAGAGACTGAAGGAGTATGTGGAGGAAGTCATTGGGCTTAAGGTTCCGCCGCGGTTGGAATACTACTATAACAAGAAGCCCACGGATTACGGCTCATATGACAGGGAAACCAATACACTGAGGATTAATACTTACAGCCTTGAACGTCACTGGGACACGCCCAGTAATACAAATGTGGCGCAGGAGGCTGCCGATACGGTTGCCCATGAGCTTTGGCATGCCTACCAGGATCAGTGCGCGCGTAATCCAAGAAGCGGTCCGGCTGGTGCAATTGACTACCAGCGCCAGTACGGATTGGATCATTATATAGAGCCAAAGCATGATTTGTTCGGCCGGTGCATCAACTATGAAGATTACGCTGAGCAGCTTGTTGAAGCCGAAGCGAGGGCATTTGCAAACCAATTCAAGGATCGGCTGAATGATATTTCGAGGAGGAGAGGTTAGGATGCAGAAAATAATAGACTTTCTGAAATCGGCAGGACTGCCCGATTATGTGCTTCAGAAAAATGTGGAGGGTTTCAGGAGACACCCGGATATTGCTGAAGAATTCATTGAGTGGCTCGAGACAGGGAAGTACAGGGAAGAAAACCCGGTCAGGGTTGAAGGTTATACAGCGAAGGATATAGCGGAGCTTGCCGACTTCCTGGACGGGGCTGGAGCGTTCAATTTTTTAATAACGCTTCGGGAACGTCCTGAAAAGGCAAAGACCTATATCAAAGAGGGTTTCAGAATTAAATAAGTAAAGGGGAGTTATGGGCGATGACTATCCTGGAATGCAAGATTTGCGGTGGCTGTGTTGTTCCGACCGAAGACAAGACTTACGGAACCTGTGATTCATGCGGGAGGATAGTGACGCTTCCGAAAACTGATGATGAGCACAAAGCGGGCCTGTTCAACCGCGGGAACACGTTTCGCATGCGCGGCGAGTTTGATAAGGCTGCCGCGGTGTTCGAGCGGATAATCGAACAGGACGAAAAGGATGCCGAGGCACACTGGTGCCTTGCCTTGTGCCGTTACGGAATAGAATACGTGGAAGACCCGAAGAGCGGCGAGAGAAAACCTACATTGCACCGCATGAGTTACGACCTGTTCATCAACGATGTTGACTGCCAGGCCGCAATAGAGCATTCCGATGAATATACCGCCGGCTTATACAGGGAAGAAGCGGAAAGGATCACCGAGATCCAGAAAAAGGTACTTGCCATATCC
>JAAXZX010000060.1 GCA_012719645.1 Clostridiaceae bacterium | reverse complement strand
GTTCCTCTGGTCAGGCATGCACATTGCTGCCGGTAAGTCTAGCCAGAGGAACCGTCCCCGTGGCTAGCCCCCGTGGCTAGCCCCCCGTGGCTAGCCCGGCCTTTTTTCATGTTAATCCTTTCCCTTTAAGAACCGATATATATCACAGAACCCGTATCTTCTTAAATCGGCAAAGGGGAAGGAAAGTCCATGATAAGAGGCCTATACACATCCGGTTACGGCATGCTGACACTCAACAGGAAGATGGACGTTCTGTCCAACAACCTGGCAAACGTGAACACCAACGGATTCAAGAAGGATGGCGTTGTGTTCAGGGAGTTTTCCGAGGTTCTTGCAAAGCGCCTCTACGATTACGCCAACAGGCAGCCGAACGGTGTCAGCGATATAGGCTACATGGCTTTGTACAACGATATCGCAGAGGTATACACCGATTATACCCAGGGTACCCTTGAGGACACCAATATTAAAACCGATTTTGCCATCAATGGCGATGATGGCGCCTTTTTTGCCGTGGCCGTCCGGGATGCGGATGGCAACTACCGGGAGTTCTACACCCGTGATGGCGGCTTCAAGCTTGACGACCAGGGACGGCTTGTCACCAGGAGCGGTTTTGTGGTGATGGGCGAAAACGGGGCCATATTCCTTGAGGGCGATGATTTCACTGTCAACAGCCGGGGGGAAATCTACCAGAACGAAGTATATGTTGACACCCTCAGGATAAGGAAGTTCGAAAACCCGGAAACCTTAAGAAAGTTCGGCATGAACCTTGTTACGGTTACCGAGGATACCGTTGAAGGCGCGTTCAACGGCACCGTGCTCCAGGGATATATCGAGCGTTCAAATGTGGATTCCATAAAAGAGATGGTGGACATGATCACCATCCTGAGATCCTATGAGGCCAACCAGAAGATGATCCAGTACCAGGATTCGACACTGGACAGGGCCGTAAATGATATCGGAAGGGTTTAATATTGATTTTTCCGGCCGGACAGAATAAACACTCCAACCCGGCCGTTGGACCATAAGGTTTCAGTTCTACAGGATGTGTATTTGGATACGGATGTCCACAAAAAGGAAAGGTGACCTGATATGATGAGATCACTCTGGACCGCAGCATCGGGGATGAAGGCGATGCAGTTCAGCGTGGACACCATAGCCAATAATCTCGCCAATGTTTCAACCACGGCCTATAAGAAGGAAAAACCGGAGTTCGAGGACCTGCTCTATGTCACCATGCAGCAGGCCTACTCCGACGGGGAAAACGTCAGGCCTGTGAACCTGCAGGTTGGCCATGGCGTGGTAGCGCGCGCGAATGTCCGCGACTTCTCCATGGGCAACCTGGAACAGACAGGCAACAAGCTGGATATGGCCATCCAGGGCGATGGATTCTTCGTGGTCAGGGGCCCGGACGGCAATCCATACTACACCAGGGACGGCAGCTTCAAGATATCCATGACCGATATGGGGAAGATGCTTGCTACATCCAAGGGTTATCCGGTTTTGGACAGGGACGGCCTGGAGATCTTTATAGAATCCGATCTCGATGATTTGCAGATACAATCCACCGGCGAAATAACCTACAGGGATCCGGAAACCGGGATTACGATCCCCACCGGACAGTACATCGGCCTGTTCCAGTTTGAGAACGTCCAGGGGCTTGAAGCGGTGGGCGGTAACCTTTTTGTGAACAACTCCGCTTCGGGAGAGCCCATTCCCGATTATGAAACAGCAAACCCCAGCATCATAAGGACGGAGTTCCTGGAAGCTTCGAACGTCCAGGTGGTTGAAGAGATGGTAAGGCTGATAACAGCCCAGCGTGCCTACGAACTGAACTCAAAAGCCATAACAACATCGGACGAAATGCTCCAGACTGCCAACAACCTGAGAAGATAATCCCCCCTTTATGAAAGGTCCGTGCATAGGGTATAATTAACCTGGCGCTCTTCGGGAAAGGAAACAGCCATTATGAAAATAGACGGCCTTGTGCAGCACCAGATGAATAATATCATGAGCACCCGACAGGTATCCGATGATGCCGATTTTGAGGCTGCGCTGAAAAAGGCGTTCGACGATGGCGACAAGGAAAAGCTGAAAGAAGCCTGCGCCCAGTTTGAAAGCATCCTGCTCCAGAACCTCTATAAGCAGATGAAGGCGACCGTGCCCAAGGGCGGGCTTTTTGAGGAGAGCAATGCCAGGAACATATTCCAGGACATGCTGGATGAGGAACTGATGAAACAGTGCAGCATCAGGGGTGTCGGCATTGCGGATATGATGTATAAGCAGCTTAGCGCTCAGATGGACAGAACCTTTACCGTGTCCAGAGAAACTGATGACCGGACCGGTGAAGAGGAAAGCCAATCCACGAACGGAGCTGAAATGAGTGATAAACCGATGGACTAAACTCGCCGGCCTGATGATTCTGACACTGGTTGTGCTTTGGTTGAGCTGCCCCTTCGAAGGTTTGGAAGACGAACCTGAGGATGGGCATTTATTATCGCCATCGCCGACAGCGGCATCTTCTTCACCCGTTCCGACCGATGATCCAACGGATTCGCCAATGCCCGGGGAAACGCCAGGGGACCAGGAGCCTCCGTTTAGCTACGAAAAACAGGTGATAGAAACTGCGGATGGCCCGATTGTCATGCATTTTCTCGAGATTGACATGAAAAGCAACCGGGTGGGCGTAAAACCTGTCACATCCCACAGGACCCTGTTCGGATATGAATACCTCAGCGTAATGGCCAGGAACTCAAATGCCCTTGCCGCCGTAAACGGTGGTTTTTCTCATCCCAACGGGCTTCCGGGAGGCATGCTCTATTCAAACAAGATACTGAAAACGCCTGCCACCGGCAATTTTCCCGTGCTGTTCCTGCTGGAGGACAGGGCTGTAATCGCAGATGCCTCGCAGAAGATCTGGCTGCAATCAGGGAAAGCCATATCAGATCCCGTATTCTTCAACCTTTATTCCGAATATGACGGTATCTATGTGTTCACTCCTATTTACGGTTCCAGCGACAGGCTTGAAAAGCCCCACCTGTGCGCGGTCGTGCGTAATGGAAAGGTTTCGGACCTGGTATCGGCCTCCGGGCCTGTTTCCATACCATACGACGGATTCCTTGTAAGCGCGGTGGGCACTGATGCCGAGAGACGGCTCAGGGATTTTATCGCTGTGGGCCAGGAGATTGAGATAAAGACCGAGTTGAAAACATCTCCGCCCCTGGATGGGGAATATGTTTCTGCATATGAATGCGGCAGCTGGATTATCAGGGATGGCGTCAATGTCTGCCCGGATTCCGACGGATGGGTGGGTACCCTTCTTACCCGCGCGCCAAGGACTGCTGTAGGCATCAAATCCGACGGCGCCCTCCTGTTCATCGTGGTGGATGGAAGGAACAAGGATATAAGCATCGGTGTAAGCGGACCGGAGCTGGCGGACCTGATGCTTGAGAGGGGTGTTACACAGGCGGCCATGCTGGATGGCGGCGCTTCCAGTGAAATGATTATCGGGGATACCATCGTCAACAGTCTGTCCGCGGGCAGGGAGCGGCTGATTTCATCCTGCTTCGTTGTTTTCAGTAAGGAATAGCAAATTGCTGTTTTGGGATTACCGGTACCTTAACAGTGGTAGAATTAATGATACATACTGCATTGATGCCGGAAGAAACTGACCGATACCCATTTCCTGGCGGGAGGTTGGAATGGCTGATCTGTTCATTTGCCTTGATATCGGCGGGAGCAAGATATTAGGCGCCATAATGAATGAAAAGGATGAGATCCTCTGCAGGGTCAAGAAAAAGACCAAACCGAAGTTGGGGCGTGATGCCGTTGATGACAGGATCAAGAGTGTCATCCATGAGCTCATGTCTTCATATGGCATGGATAAAAAAGATCTGAAGGCTATTGGAGCCGGCGCCCCGGGCGTTATCGACACAAAGAGCGGAAACGTCCGTATTGCCCCCAATATGCCCTGGACGGACCATCCCCTCAGAAAGATCATGGAAGAAGAATTCCAGGCGCCCTTTGTAGTGGGTAATGACGTGAATGTGGGCGTCCTGGGGGAATGGAAGTATGGCGCGGCCAGGGGATATTCCAATGTAGTCGGTATATTTATGGGAACAGGTATTGGCGGGGGAATCATCATAGATGGGAAGCTGTTTACCGGCTCCGGGTCCGCCGGCGCTGAGATCGGTCATATGATCATCAACACCGAAGGACCATTATGCAACTGCGGCCAAAGAGGCTGCCTCGAGGCTTACTCCAGCAAGGTCGCCATCACCCGGGAACTCAAAGCAGGCATTGAAATGGGTATCCCGACCGTGCTTAAGGATGTCCTGAAAGGGAAGGATGAAGTTATTAGAAGCAATGATCTGAAAAAGGCCGTCCTCCGGGGTGACCAGCTTGCCACATCCACGCTCCGGCGCGCGGCATATTATCTTGCGGCGGGCATTGGCAACCTGATCAACATATTTAATCCCGAGATTGTTATCCTGGGCGGAGGGGTAGTGGAAGCCCTTGAAGACGAGGTCCTGTCCACTGTGAAAAGCAATATCAGCCGCTTTGCCTGGTCCCATATGCTGGAGCAGACCCAAATCAAAGCCGCCCAGCTTAAGGATGACGCCGTCCTGTACGGGGCGCGGGCGCTGATTTCTGAAACCCTGGGTTATTGAATATAATAAAGAGCATGATATAATTATTCCAGCGAAAGATAAGGAGAGTAGCATTTATGGCAAAACGAGGATTCCCGATGGGCATGGGAGGAAATATCGGAAACCTGATGAAACAGGCCCAGAAGATGCAGCAGGAAATGGCCAGGGCCCAGGAGGAGCTGGCCGAGAAGACCGTGGAGGCCACAGTGGGCGGCGGCGCCGTCACAGTTGTGGCGACAGGCCACAAGGAGATCAAGGAAATAAGGATATCGAAAGACGCCGTTGACCCGGATGACGTGGAAACGCTGGAAGACCTCGTGCTGGCGGCTGTGAATGAAGCCTTAAGGCAGGCGGACGAACTGGCTAAAAACATCATGGGAGACATAACCGGCGGCTTCGGAAATATGCCGGGTCTGTTCTGATATGGATTACTACGCGGCTCCCGTACAACAACTTATCGAAGAGTTTGAAAAACTGCCGGGCATAGGGCATAAAACCGCCCAACGCCTGGCTTTTCATGTCCTGAACCTGCCTGAGGAAAGGGTCATGTCCTTTGCCAGGGCGCTGGTGGATGCCAAGCGAAAAACCGGGTTCTGTTCGGTTTGCGGAAATATAACGGACGTTGACCCCTGCCGGATCTGTTCCTCGGAAAAAAGGGACAAATCCCTGATCTGTGTGGTCCAATCCCCCAGGGACGTGGTGGCCATGGAGAGGATCCGGGAATTCAATGGGCTGTACCATGTCCTCAACGGGTTGATTTCACCCATGGAGGGTATAGGGCCTGATGATATCAATATCAAACCGCTGCTGAAGCGGGTTGCCCAGGGCGGTATCCAGGAAGTGATACTGGCCACCAACCCCACCGTGGAGGGCGAGGCAACTGCCATGTACATTTCCAGGCTGATCAAGCCCATGGGTGTAAAGACCACGCGTATTGCCCACGGCCTGCCGGTCGGCGGGGACCTGGAATATGCCGATGAGGTAACCCTGGCCAAGTCCCTTGAAGGACGCCGGGAGATTTGATATATTTCCCGCCTTTATTTCCCAACCCCCATTTCCATCTTCCTCGCTTATCAAACAAGTTGCGGCTATAATTTTCTCAGATCAGCAAGAAATTTATGAGTTTACTGGTTATATATGGGTAATAATAGAGCAACCGTTCGGATACATGAATCTATAAGAGGTCAAAGGATTATGAGTTAAAGGGGGATTTAGAATGGCAGGGACAGGAATACTGACAAAAGAAATGAAAGACAAACAAAACTGCGAAAAACAGAAGCGTCTTCCCCAGGAAATAGAGAGATTAAAAAAAGAATTGAATAAGAGAATTGCACAGGGAGGCAATGGGTTAAGCAATGAGGAGACCCTGAAACTGAGCCAAAGATTGGATGAGTTGCTTGTGGAGCATCTTCTGGGCGAACTGGGTTTACTGAAAAAACGGGAAAAACAAAGGAGTCAATCCAAAAGCGGATGACTCCTTATTTATGTTTTAAAACTTCTGAAACAGGACAGTGTATTTGCGGTCCTCAAACATGATGTGGGTGCTGACCCATTCGGACAAAAAATCGGTGATTTCCAGCAGGGTTTGCTCCTGCTCGTCGTCAATATCCCTTGTAAGCAGGCTCTTTACCTTCGCCACGAAGTAATTGTGCTCACTTGCGTGGTGGGTCAGATGTTCGAAATTGTGTTTCTCCATGAAGGATTCTTCGTACCTGAAATGGTACTGGGCATAATCCAGCAACTCACGGAGGACTTCCATGATGTCGTCGTAGCGGTCATAAGCGTTGTCAAGCCGTGTGAGCTCATATGCCCTGGCTCCTATTTCAAACAGCTTGCGGTGCTGCTTGTCAACCTCTTCATTACCCAGTTTGTATCTCTCTTTCCATTCAAAAGCCATACCGAACCTCCTCCATTCATAGTTGTCCGGTATAATATTTACCACTTTGCAAGCAGGGATTAACATTCGCAAGCTGTTCATGCCGGAAACGGCAGGTTTTGCCCTGGTTCTGCTCAAATTCCCCGGCAATCCAAAATTATGGTATAATGGAACTGCTTTATGCAGACTTTGTTATCAGAATGCTGAAAAGGGAGTTATGATTATGAAGGTAAGGAAAGCCATAATTCCTGCAGCCGGCCTGGGAACCCGTTTTCTGCCGGCCACCAAGGCGCAGCCCAAGGAGATGCTGCCCATAGTGGACAAACCCACCATACAGTTTATCATCGAAGAAGCCGTCGCGTCCGGCATTGAGGATATACTTATCATAACAGGCCGCGGCAAGCGCGCCATCGAGGATCATTTCGACAGGTCATTCGAACTGGAGGAAGTGCTGAAGAACAAACACCAGGAGGAACTCCTGCAACAGATCCGGGATATAGCAAACCTTGTGGACATTCATTACATCAGGCAGAAAGAGCCAAAGGGCCTGGGACATGCCATCTATTGCGCAAAAAACTTTATCGGTGACGAGCCCTTTGCAGTGATGCTGGGCGACGATATTGTGGATTCCGAGACTCCCTGCCTGAAACAGCTCATCAATATCTACAACGAATATAAAACCACCATCCTGGGCGTCCAGCATGTGGATCCCCAGGAAGTGGACAAGTATGGCATTGTGGCGGGAAAACAGGTGGATGACCGGGTCTATAAGGTGAAGGATCTTATCGAGAAGCCCGATAAAGACGCAGCGCCGTCGGACGTTGCCATACTGGGCAGATACATCATTTCCCCCGCAATCTTCCGTTTCCTGGAGAACGCAAAGCCTGGCAAGGGCGGAGAAATACAGCTCACAGACTCACTGAAGGAGCTCTCCAGGCATGAAGCCATGTACGCCTATGTCTTTGAGGGACGCAGGTATGATGTGGGAAACAAGCTGGGCTTCTTGGAGGCGACTGTGGAATATGCGCTACAAAGGGAAGATTTGCGCGACGAATTCAAGGCCTATTTGAGGAGGGTTGTTGAAAGGGAGGGTTAGCCCTTCAAATCCGCAAAAAAGGCTACGGCGTTTTCTGATACCAGCTTTTTACCATACTCGTTGAGATAGCCTTCCAGGAAGTCTACGCTCTGCATTTTGTCAGCGTACTCGCTGAGGATGCTGTCAAACTGTTTCTGGTTGGTGACATTGCCCTCTGCACCGCTGAATACCAAATAATACGTTGAATCCAGCACATATGCCCTGCTCCTGCCCGAATAAAGCGGGTTGATCAGGCTGCAGAGGCGGCAAAGGTTTTCAAAGCCCTCAATGGCATAGATCAGCAGGGTTGAACAGATCTTCTGGCTCTTCTTCTTGGCGGAAAGATCCTTCCTGCGGTACCTGTTCTTTATGAACTTCTGTATTGACTCAAACTCGGCTTCCTCTTCGATTCTCGTAATGGTTATGACAAAGCCGTGATCGGTATCGGAAACAGCTTCAATGCAAAGCTGGGACTCCTGGGCGTCAAAACCCAGTTCGATCTCAGCCTGCTCCATAAGATCCCAAAAGAGCTCCTGGGTTTCAGGAGAGTTGTAGTTGAACGCGTCAAGATCGATGTCCCTCTCTTCGAGATCATCATATGATACGAAAATTCGTATTTTATTATCGCTAATCCTTTCAATCCTCATGTCGTTAATCCTTCTCAATCATTCTGGACATACTTATACTATATTATACTTATTGTATCGGTAAAAGAGAAGTAACAAATTATGACTCGCCTGACTATTGTTACTGCAGGATGCTTTAATAATACCCACTTCGGGTTTCGGCCAAACGCCCGGTCAGGAAATAAATTCCTTCAAATTCTTCAGGCGGGCGCTTTATTCTGTGATATTCCCATATTCCAATAAACCCTGTCAAAGTGTATAATGATATGGAGCGTTTTATCCATGATAAACCAGTACAGCAGCGAGGAGAGTGTAAATATGCCCAAACTCATTCTGGCATCTGCATCGCCCAGACGCAAAGCCCTGTTGAAGCAGATCGGACTGGAGTTTGAGGCCTACCCTGCGGACATCGACGAGAACTCCCTGGGATATATGGACGCCGGGAAATATGCCGAGGAAATGTCGAGACGGAAGGCGCTCCTGGTGGCAAAGCACTACTACGAGGCTTCGGATGAGGAATACCTGGTTCTGGGGGCGGATACCACGGTTGAGATAGACGGAACCATACTTGGCAAGCCCAAAGACTACGACGATGCCTGCAGAATGCTGGAGACCATCCAGGGCAAATGGCACAGGGTTATTACCGGGATCACGCTGGTCAACGCGAAAACCCGTGAAATCCTGACCGACAGCGAGGTGACCAGGGTCAAGATAAGGAGCATGACGTCCCGGATGATCCATGCCTACCTCAAGACGGGCGAATACCGGGATAAAGCCGGCGCCTACGGGGCCCAGGGATATGGGAGCCTTATCGTGGAAAGGGTGGAAGGATGCTTTTTCAACGTGATTGGGCTTCCCATATATAAGCTGTCAAAGCTTTTGGAGCAGCAGGGTTTTGAAATGCTCTCCTGGTTCGTGTGACAGGTTTAAAAAAATCAACAGGTGAAAAAATACCCAAAGATAATGGGCGATAACGCCGAAAACGGTCAAATGGCAAGTAATCTGAAAGAACAGAAGGTGAAGAAGTAAATGTCGTTATTTTCAAGGGAAATAGGCATCGATCTCGGAACAGCCAATACACTGGTTTACCTTAAAGGCAAGGGCGTAATACTGCGGGAGCCTTCGGTGGTAGCCATAAACAACAACACAGGAGAGGTTCTTGCCGTGGGTCTTGAGGCAAAGCAGATGATTGGAAGGACCCCGGGCAATATCACGGCAATAAGGCCGCTGAAGGACGGGGTAATCGCCGATTTTGAAACCACCCAGGGCATGCTCAGATACTTCATCAGGAAAGTGGTGGGCATCAATCCCCTAAAGAAACCGAGAATAATAATTTGCGTACCCTCCGGGGTTACCGAGGTTGAAAAGAGGGCGGTTGTTGATTCTGCCATGTCTGCCGGCGCAAAGGAGGCTTTCCTGATTGAGGAGCCCATGGCATCAGCCATCGGCGCCGGCCTGCCCGTGGCCGAGCCATCCGGGAGCATGGTGGTGGATATCGGCGGCGGAACCAGCGAGGTCGCGGTCATCTCTTTGGGCGGCATTGTGGTAAGCCGTTCCCTGAGAGTCGCCGGGGATGAGTTTGACGATGCCATAATCAACTATATCAAGAAAGAGTACAACCTGATGGTCGGCGAAAGGACTGCGGAGGACATAAAGGTCAAGATAGGCTCGGCTTATCCGCTGGAAAAGGAGGAGACCTACACCATCAGCGGCCGTGACCTGGTCACCGGGCTTCCAAAGGACCGCAAGATCTCTTCAGTGGAGATCAGGGAAGCCCTGAAGGAACCGGTTAACGCGGTGGTGGATTCCATCAGGTTTACCCTTGAAAAGACACCGCCTGAACTGGCCGCAGATATCATGGAAAAGGGAATTATGCTCGCAGGCGGAGGCGCCCTTTTAAAGGGACTGGACAAGCTGATCAGCAAGGAGACAGGCATTCCTGTCTTTGTTGCCGAAAACCCCATGGACTGTGTGGTTCTGGGAACGGGCAAGGTATTGGAAGAGATAGATACATTGAGAAGTGTGCTTATATCATCCAAGAAGGTCAGATGAGATAACGCTGTGAGGGGGTTTTCCGAGAATTGCGCAGACTGCTGAAAAGCAAGCTCTTCATCGTCGCGCTTGTGGTCGTAGTAATCCTGACGCTGGCCGTGGTTTCCGCGGGGGAGGGAAGCGGCATCAGGGTTATAGGCAATATAATCAGTGTACCCATTGCACCTCTTCAAAGCGTTATTTCATTCATAGCCGAAAGGATAAGCGGCATATTCGATTATTTCAGGGACGTAAAGATTACGAAGGCTGAAAATGAGGAACTGCTGCAACGGATCAGCGAACTGGAAAAGGAAAACCGCGAACTGGAACGTCTTGAGAGGGAGAACAAGGAACTCAGGGACGCGCTGAATTTCCTGGACCAGATGGAATCCTTCGAGCCCGTTGGCTGCACCATAATCGCCAAGGATCCGGGGAACTGGTTTGAGGTGTTTACCATAAACAGGGGAAGCAAGGACGGCATCGAAATCAACGCGCCCGTCATCACGGCCTATGGCCTGGTGGGAAGGGTTTCGCAAGTCGATCTGTTCACCTCCAAGGTGACTTCGATAATAGATATGGACAGCACGGTGGCAGCCCGCGTATCAAGATCCCGTGACATACTGATCGTTCGGGGCGATGCTGCCCTGAGAAACAGCGGCCTTTGCCGGATGGACTACATATCGCCCGAAGTGGATATAATGCCCGGGGACATTATCGAGACTTCGGGCCTGGGGGGCATATACCCGAAGGGAATCATTATAGGCCAGGTTAAAGAAGTCATCCGAAATGAGGGCCAGTACGATTCCTATGCAATTATCACTCCCGTAGTGGATTTCAAAAGGCTTGAAGAAGTAATTGTACTGAAGGAGAAGCAGTAGAATGCGATACAGGGTTCTGGCGGCATGTTTTCTCGTTCTGGCAGCCGCTGCGCTTCAAAGCGCGGTTATGGGCCATTTTGAGGTGTTTTCTGTCAGGCCTAATATCCTAATAACCCTTACGGTGGTCATCGCCCTGCTGAGGGGCCCGGTGGAGAGCGGCATAATGGGAATCGCGCTCGGACTGGCCATGGACATCCTTATGGGGAAGGTTCTTGGCTGGTATGCCCTGCTGCTGTTCCTGCTGTCCATCCTCATATCCCTGGTGAACGAGAAGCTGTATCGTGACAAACTGCTCGTCCTCATGAGTTTTGGCTTCCTGTCGACTGTTGCGGTTGAAACCCTTTACATACTCATCATTTTCCTTTTCCGAGGCTACCAGCACATCCCTTTGCTGTTCTCAACGGTCGTGCTGCCCGAGGCTGTGCTGAACAGCATACTTATATTGCCTCTTTTTAAGCCTGTAGGCAAAGTATATAATATACTTGACATGCTGGATAGAAAGAGGAACAGGTTAGCGTCATGAGTAACGAGGAAAATAAGCGCAAGGGCTTGGATCGTTACATAGTGCTGGCGATCATAATACTGGCCATTACGGCCATTATTATCTACAACCTTGCCACAATTCAGCTTATAAACGGCGCATACTACATGGAGCAATCCAAAAGCCGCATATCCACCCAGGGCTATATCTATCCCAAACGCGGCGACATCTTTGACAGAAACGGCATCCCCATCGCGGGAAGCCGCATGGGGTATTGCGTCCAGTATGTCGACATGGACATGCCTCCCGATATAAAGAACGCGATGTTCCATGATTTTATTACCCTTCTGGAGAAAAACGGGAAGGGGTTCAAGAGCAGGCTCACCGATTATATAGACATCAACCCCATACGTTTTAAGACAGAAAACACCGAAAGCTTTATCAATGGGATCGTGGTGGACAAGAATGATGCCCAGTACCTTATCACGGCCGATCAGGTCTTCAGGTACCTGAGGGAAAAAACCTTCCAGATCGATCCGTCGTATACCGATGAGGAAGCCTTCGAAATCATGAAGCTCAGGTATGAAGTGCTTGTAAACCGGCCCAGCATCCAGAATCCGCTGATAATAGCCGATGACATACCAGCCCTGGCAATGGCCGAGATCGAGGAGAGGAGCAGTTATTTCAAGGGCTTCTCCACCTATGTCAAGCCATACAGGGTGTATTACAACGCCCAACTGGTGTCCCATGTGCTCGGCTATGTGGGGTATATTTCCCAGGAACAGTATGACAGGCTCTCGCAGGAATACCCGGACAAGTACTATACCAAATCCGACATTGTAGGCATTATGGGAATTGAGAGCGCGGCGGAACCCCTGCTCAGGGGGGTGAGCGGCCTTATATCCAAGGAAGTGGATGAAAACGGCAGGACCACCGCCTTCACCATCGATCGCTCCCCTGTTCCCGGAAACAAGGTATATCTCACCATCGACCTGGAACTCCAGAAGGTGGCGTTGGAATCCCTCAAGCGCAATATAGAGGAGATCCGGAAGAAGCCCCACAGCAAGAATTTCGGCGACGCAGATGCCGGCGCTGTCGTAGTCATGAACGTCAAAACAGGTGAGATCCTGGCCATGGTAAGTTACCCGGATTATGACCCTGCGGTGTTCCTCAGCGACGATAACGAGGCCAAGGCGGCGATACTGAACCAGGCCGGCAATCCCATGTGGAACAGGGCAACCCAGGAAATATATGCCCCCGGGTCAACTTACAAGCCCCTGGTAGCGGTGGCGGCGCTGGAAAGCGGGACTATCACGCCCACAACCCTGATCAACTGCCCTTACAAGGAAGAGGTTGGCGGGCTGATGATGACCAATCTTGAGGGAAACCAGGGTAAAATTGCCCTGACCAAGGCCCTTGCAACCTCCAGCAACATGTTCTTCTACAAGGTTGGCGTCATGACCGGCATTGACAACATCGTGAAGTGGGCCAAGGAATTCGGCCTGGCGCAGCCCACAGGCATAGAGATTACCGAATCTGTAGGGAGGATCGCGTCAAGGGAATTCAAAAAAACCTACTTCGATGAAGACTGGTATCCCGCCAATACGGCCATGGCTGCCATCGGACAGCTGTATAACGCGTTTACTCCCGTCCAGATCACCAATTATATCAGTTCCATCGCCAATGGCGGGCAAAGGTGCACACCCCACCTGATCAAGATGGCGATATCGCCCGAAGGGGAAGTTGTTTACGAGGCTCCTGACGAGCATTATGAGATCCCTGTCAAACAGGAAACAATAAAAGCCGTCCAGGCCGGAATGGTGGCGGTTACCCACAGGAATGACGGTACGGCGGCCAACGTGTTCCGGGACTTCCCGTTCACAGTGGCCGGTAAAACCGGAACGTCGGAAACCGGCAGGGAGGATACGGAGTCTTCCAATGGACTTTTCGTCTGCTACGCGCCCTACGACGATCCCCAGATCGCCATTGCGGTAGTGGTGGAGCATGGCGTATGGGGTTCCTGGACGGCTCCCATAGCCAAGGATATAATGATGGCCTACTTCAGGCTGAATGAAACCGAGGATGAGTCCCTCGCCTCTACGGTTGAGGTGATTTGGTAGAAGTGAGATGTGAGATGTTGGATCCAACCTCTAACCTCTCGCCTCCGGAAATATACAAAAGGAGTCAGTATCTATGCAGGAAGGAAAAGGCATAGTATTCAAAGGAAATTCCGAAGGACTTGTCATCGTAATTCCCGAGGGATATACTCCCGACCGGATCATGAGCGAAATAGAGGCCAAGGTAAGCGCTGCCTCACGCTTTTTCAAGGGAGCGCGGATCAAGGTGACATACAGGGGCCCGCAGCTCTCGGAAGATGATGAAGCCAGGTTCAAGGCTATCCTGGACGAAAAGAGCAAAGCTGTGATAGAAAGCTTTTCAAGGGACGAGGAAAACAGGCAGCCGCAGAAAACCGAAGCGCCTACTGCACCAACCGCGACTGCCGCGGGCATCCGCAGGTTTTTTCCGGGTGACATCAACGAGGACAACTGCAAGTTTATAAGGAGCACCGTAAGGGGAGGAACGCGGATCGAATATGACGGCAGTATAGTTGTAATCGGCGATGTGAATCCCGGCGGCGAGATCATAGCTTCAGGCAATGTAATCGTTCTTGGAACGCTCAGGGGCATGGTCCATGCCGGGGCTGGCGGGAACAAGGAGGCTTTCGTTTACGCCCTGTCTCTTAAACCGACCCAGATCAGGATCGCCGAGGCAATTGCCAGGCGTCCCGATGATCCGGAGGACAGTGCCCTTTCACCGGAAATAGCCACTATCAGGGACGGGCTTATAATTGTGGAACCGGCATAGGCTATCGTTGACTTTTAGCCCAAAAACAGATACCATAAAAAGAGAATTGTCAGCAGAAAACATAATGCCGGTGCCCGGTTTGCACAATAAAAGTAAATGAAAGCACTACAGGATAAATTCTCTATAAAGGCTGAAGGAGTGTACATATGAGTGAAGTTATCGTAATTACTTCCGGCAAAGGCGGAGTTGGCAAGACCACGACTACTGCCAATATAGGCGCCGGGCTGGCCCTTCTTGGAAAGAAGGTTGTCCTGCTCGACACCGACATCGGCCTTCGCAACCTCGACGTAGTCATGGGGCTGGAAAACAGGATAGTCTACGATATAGTTGATGTTGTGGAAGGAACATGCCGCCTGAAACAGGCTCTTATAAAAGACAAGCGCTTTGACGGGCTGTACCTTCTGCCGGCAGCCCAGACCCGTGACAAGAACTCCATAAATCCTTCCCAGATGATAAAACTCTGTGATGAACTCAGGAGCGAATTTGATTATATACTGATAGACTGTCCCGCAGGTATTGAACAGGGCTTTAAAAACGCCATCGCCGGCGCGGACAAGGCATTTGTTGTAACCACCCCTGAGGTCTCCGCCGTCCGCGACGCTGACCGCATCATCGGGCTATTGGAAGCAAACGAGATCCGCAGCCCGAAGCTTCTGATCAACCGCGTGAGACAGGATATGGTAAAGCGCGGGGATATGATGTCCATAGAGGATATCATCGATATCCTGGCTATCGATCTGATCGGTGTTGTACCTGACGATGAAAATATAATAATATCAACGAACAAAGGAGAACCAGCAGTTACGGATAACAAATCCCAGGCAGGTCAGGCTTATCGCAACATTACCAAACGTGTTTTGGGTGAATCGGTTCCCTTTATGGATTTAAACGGTTCGGGGGGATTCTTCAGTAAGATGAAGAAGCTGTTTGGTATAAAACCTGCTTGAGGGAGGGAAATTCTATGATGGACTTGCTGAAACTGCTGGGACTTAAGAAGGAAACCCCCGGCAAGGTAGCAAAAGAGCGGCTGAAACTGGTCCTGATTCACGATCGTTCCAATGTATCGCCCCAGTTTCTGGAGATGGTTAAGAGCGAGATTATCAGGGTGATTCAAAACTATATGGAGATTGACGAAGATGCCCTTGATATAAAACTGACCAAGACCAGCAGCGATGACGGCGAGAGAGTGGTTCCGGCACTGGTTGCCAATATTCCCATTAAAGGCATGAAAAACGCGGGCCGATAACAGGTTTTCGGGTCTTTTTGCGGAGGATGGTATGAATATAGCCCTTATAGCGCACGATAACAAAAAGGAGCTTATGGAAGCCTTCTGCATAGCCTACAAGAATGTTCTGTCGAAACATTCCCTGTTTGCTACCGGCCGCACCGGAGCTATTGTTTCCGAGGCCGCCGATCTTGATGTTTTCACGCTGGATTTCGGAAAACTTGGGGAACAGCAGATTATAGCGAGGATCGCCTACAACGAGATGGACCTGGTAATATATTTCGCCGATCCCGATGAAATGAAAAGCAATGATACCCTCGTGGAGCTATGGTCTTTCTGTGACCGCAACAACATCCCCATCGCCACCAACCTTGCTACTGCCGAGATCCTGATCAACGGGCTCCAGCGCGGCGATTTCGCCTGGAGGGAACTGGTGGAAAAAAGATAAACTCAGGACATGACGAGGCTGCCTGATCAGGCAGCTTTTTTCTTTTGGATACGTTTCGGGACATGCGGTATGGGCATATCCCCGGGCGGCATGTCATATGATTCATAAGATGACCAGTGCCAGGGGGAACAGCGGCCATGCCAGATACAGAATCCGGAGAACTCAAGTACCGCAGATACATTCAGAAAAGGCGGCTTACGCATCCAGCCGAAGACAGGCCCAGGGAGGAAGCATCTGAAAATAGCGTAACCTGCCAGAACCCGGAGCCTGAAACCCGGAGCTTTCCCCGGGTCTCCTGGCGGGAAAATGAAGCTGCACTCCCCGACAAAGGTGATCTCATACGGCCCGTTTTGGAATACAGGAGCCCGGTACATAACCGCGGGGATAGGATTACAATATCAGAAACGCTGAATGCCCTGCGGAAACGGGACCATCCCCTGTACAGGAAGTTGTATCAGCAACAGAGGTATCGGACACCTGCATACCCTTCCGGCAAAAGTTATACAAGCCAGCGTGCCCAGATTGAGGACAACAGGGCAACCCTGATAGCCATCAAGGTTATCAAGCAGGCCCTTGCCTGTTTTGCCATACTGGGCATCATAGTCCTGATGCAGGGCCGGCAGGACATGCAGGAAACCCTGGCTGTTATCCGTAAACACGTTGTTGAAACCCATATCGACCCCCGGAGCCTTTTTGAAAATGTCAAGTCGGCCTTCAGCCAACTGGTCCGGACACTGGGAGGATCCCCCTGATCAAATCCTGTCCTGCATGCTCCATAGTTTTTCGGATCAATCCATATGCGTCACAGCCACCTCCATTCGGTTGATACAGACCATGACCATGCCTGGCAGGTTTCGCCCGGCGACTTTGCCAATAAAAGCATGGGGCGGGTTACGGCGCGGTAATTGATTATGCTTCAACGGGTATGGTAGAATAAAACGAGGAAACACCAAGGAAGACGGTTTCCGGGAGGTACAGCCTATGGATGTATTTATAGAAAAGATCGTAAGGCGTAAAAAGACCCCTGTGGACATAACATACATGGTCATGCTGTTCATCACCGCACTGCTGGCCAGTTATTTTGCCCTTCTTTTTCTGGGCTTTTTTGCTCCCATCGTTATAGCGGGCCTTTTTTACGTAGCCTATTACCTGGCTGCAATGAGGAATATCGAGTATGAGTATATTGTCACCAATGGTGATCTCGATATAGACATGATAATCAACCAAAGGAAAAGGAAAAGGGTTTTCAGCGCAAACTGCAAAGAATTCGAAGTAGTTGCCAGGGTGAACTCGGACCAGTATACCCCACAGATCCGGCAGACGAAAACCGTGCTGGACTATTCATCCAACGACCCGCAAAAAGAGAAATGGTTTGTTTTCATGTCCCAGGAGGGGACCCAGAAGGTGCTGCTCTTTGAGCCTGAAGAAAGAATGATAGACAATTTCAGGACATTCATCCCCAGAAAGGTATTCAAATAGTAAAGGATAAAGGACCTCGCGGTCCTTAAACAACAGGAAATAACGCTAAATTGATCTGAAATGTTTTCTCGGGGGAATATCATGCGTAAAAGACTAATCGCTATGTTGTCCATTTATCTGGCAGTGGTCTTATGCCTGGTACTGGGTTATTATTTCTGGCTTAAGGCCAGGGAGCCCAATACCCAGGTTGTTGGTTTCTTTGACGATATTCCCGAAACACGTCTTGTCATCGGTTCCCAGGTAATCAGGGAAAAAGCCCCGCCCCTTGTCAGGGAAGGCAGGGTCCTTCTGCCCTTCGATACAGTGAAAAAACACATTGATCCGTATATATGGTGGGATGAAGAGCAGCAGAAAGTGATCATCACCACAAAGGACCGGGTAATCCGGATGGAAACCGGGAAGCTGGAAGCCCTGGTGAATGAGGAGCCCATGGATCTCCAGTTCCCTCCCGTGGAAGAGAACGGTGTCCTGTATATCCCCATAGATTTTCTGAAGGACTTTTACCGGATAAACCTCAGGTACATGCCTGAGCAGGACGTGGTGATCGTTGACCACAGAAACAGCATATACCGCATAGGTGAGCCCTTGAGCGCCGAAGCCGTAATCAGGACAGGCATGAGCATCAAGCATCCCATTGTAAGGACGTTCAGCGAGGCGGAACTGGGCACACAGGCAGCCGAACTGGTAATCTTTGAGGAATACGAATCCTGGTACAGGGTGCGCACCTACGACGGCATCTTCGGTTATATACCCAAGGCTGACGTGGTGGTGCGGGACATTGTCATGACAGAGGAGGACCCTGACAGGCGCAGCGCAACTGCGCCGGTTCTTCCTTCGGGCAAGATCGGCCTGGTGTGGGATATGACCTACAGCAAGAAATACATGGAGTTCAGCAGGGAAAAGTCACCCGGTATCGATATAATGTCCCCGACCTGGTTTGAGATCATTGACCGGGAAGGAACCATCAAGAACCGTGCGAACCTTGAGTACATAGAATGGGCCCACAGCAACGGCTGGCAGGTATGGGCGCTTTTTGCCAACTCCTTCAATGACATTGAAGGGACAAGCATGATACTCAACAGCACTGAGCTGAGGCATAAGGTCATAAAGCAGATACTTGCCTATGCGTCCCTTTATGAACTGGACGGCATCAACCTTGATTTCGAGAATATCTATCTCAGGGACAAGGATGCATATACCCAGTTTGTAAGGGAGATCACCCCGCTCCTTCGGGAGCAGGGGCTTGTGGTCTCGGTAGCCGTGGGCGTGCCCGGCGGCAGCGAGACCTGGTCCCTTTCCCATGACAGGAAAGCCCTGGGCGAAACCGTGGATTATGTATGCCTCATGACCTACGACCAGAATTGGCCCAAGCCCGGTTCCAGCGCCGAGCTCCAATGGGTGGAGGACCGCCTGATGGCTACCCTGGAGGAGGTGCCCGCAAACAAGCTGCTTTTGGGTGTTCCGCTCTATACCAGGCTGTGGCAGGAGGAAGAGGTTGACGGCAAGATCAAGACCTCATATGTCGCCGCGCTTACCATAGACGGCGCATGGAAAAGGGTTGAGGAGAACGACGCAACGGTTGTATGGAACCCGCATACCGGCCAGTACCATGCCACATACGAGAAGGACGGGAAAACCATCAGGATGTGGATTGAGGATGCGGACGCGGTCAATGCCAAGACCTCGCTGGTTCATAAGTACAACCTGGCGGGAGCCTGCGTTTGGGCGGCCAATTTCGCGAATGAAAGCGTTTGGCCCGTTTTCGAGAGGAACCTGAAGCAAATCAAGCATTATGAAGAATGGAAGGCACTGGTTATTGAATAATTCCTCCCTCATATGCTAAAATGGGATGCGATAATCTGCATGCCCTGCCATGCAGATTTTGACAATAATAATAAAAAGAGAGATACTGGTTCCATGGAGAAGGTTACCCAGATTCCGGCCAGCCCGTTGGATTTTTTCCTGCTGCCGGTGTGGCTCCACAGAAAGATATCCATAAGATTACCCGGGTTATTGCTTGCCTTTATGTTTGTCGGTTGCTTAGATCTGCTGTTCTATGAAAACCTTTTCGAGCAATCGATATTTGCAGGTAATCCCGGACGTATGATCCTGCGCTTTTTCCTCTTTATGGCCCTGTCATTCCTGGTTGGAGCGATAGATGTAATTTTTACCATGTGGCCTGTGGGCGATTTTCTGCAGATGATAGGAAGGCGAAGCGACAAGTTCGTCCACAAAAGGATTTCGGTGATCCTTATGAAATCCTACGCCCTGTCCCATATCCTGTTTGTCATACCATATGCCCTTGTCATTTATTCAGGGGTGGACTGGGCGCAGGTGGGGCCTGTTTCAACCAGCCAGGTCAGGGTGCTCTATGCCGTCCTTGCCACGGTGCTGCCCATTCTCCCCTTCTTCCAGTTGGGCATCTTATATCGCACCATCAGCGTCAGGACGCGCATCCAGACCTTCGGAAAGATGATCGCCGTACTGGCCGCCTATTTCTGGATGCAGATAAGCGGAACCGCCATCACCTTTCTGGAAGGCCTGGCTTACGAATTTCTGCAGGGGAAATCGCCTTTTTCAATCCTGCGCTGAAACTTGCCGTCCTTTCTGGGGAATGGGCACGGAGCTATTGAAATAATGCCTGTCCTGGCGTATAATAGACCATGCGGTGGATGGCCGTACATGTCCCGTTGGTCTAATGGATAAGACAATGGATTCCGGATCCATTAATGCGGGTTCGATTCCTGCACGGGATGCCAAACATCAAAACATCGCACATCTTAAGTCTTTTGGAGTACAGGTTTGGCTGACCTGTACTCTTTTGCTAATCGCCTGTTAATTCAGGCAGAGGCCCTGGAGGTGTCCAATGGGGGTTCTTGCTGGTATCGACATTGTGGAGATTGATCGCATAAAGCGGGCCATCGGGAAAAACGGCGATGCCTTTATCCGCCGTGTCTATACGCCCCGCGAGATCGAGTATTGCGAGTCGAAGGGCACGGCCAGGGTCGGCAGCTACGCGGTCCGGTTCTCCGCCAAGGAAGCTGTGTCCAAGGCGCTTGGCACAGGCATATCCCAGGGTATCTCATTCCAGGATATAGAAGTGATAAACGATGCTAATGGAAAGCCACATGTAATACTGCACGGGGAAGCCGAGAAGCGTTTCCGCATGCTACACGGGGTATCCATGGATGTAAGTCTTACCCACAGCAGGGAATACGCGGCGGCATACGCTGTGATCCAGACGGAGAAAGGATGATGCCCATGGCCACTGACAGGATCAGGTTCCTGCATTGCGCGGATATTCATTTGGACGCGCCCTTCGGCGGGCGCGGTCTTAAGGACTATTCCGAGATGCGCCGGAACGATTTGTGGACAACCTTCGAATCCATCATCAGGCTGGCGGAGGAGGAACGGGTGGACTTTATCCTTGTCTGCGGCGACCTTTATGAGCATGATTACGCATCAAGGGCCACCATCCAAAGGATAGCCGGCCTATTTGAACGCCTGACAGTTCCGGTTGTTGTCCTGCCCGGCAACCACGACCCCTATGCGGCCAACTCATGGTACAAAACCTGGAACTGGCCTGATAATGTGGTCATCCTTAACCCGGACAAGCCTTCGGTCAGGTTTGACAGCCTGGACACCTTTATCCATGGCGTGGGCTTCTCTGCATTCAGGCAGGATGCGCCGGATCTTTCCGCGGTATCCAGGCCTGTCGCAAACTGCTTCAATATCTTCATGCTCCACGGCACACTGGATATGAACTTCAGCAAAAGCCCCTTCAACCCGGTTACATCCGAAGACCTGGCAGGGCTGGGCTATGACTATTATGCCCTGGGGCATTTCCATAACCGCAAAACCGATTTTCTGCTTAAGAACGCTGCGAACCCGGGAAGTCCCGAGCCCCTGGGATTTGATGAAACCGGAGACCACGGGGTATTCCTGGTGACCCTGAGGAAGGACGGGCCTGTCCGGAAGACTCTGGAAATCCGGGAGGTCAACCTGGCCCAAAAAAGGTATGTATGGCTCAGCCTTGACATGGAAGCCGCGGCAAGCCAGGAGGAAGCGGGTACCAGGCTCGGGGAGCTGCTTGGAAGCCTTGATCCCGGCCGGGATCTTCCCAGGGTGGTGCTTACCGGCCGCACACCGCTTACTGTGGATTGCGAGGCCCTGAAAAAGCAATGGCTGGATGATTTCCCGTGGCTCCAGATCCTTGACGAAACGCGTGAATGCTATGATTACGAGGCCATCTCCAGGGAGGAGAACCTAAAGGGCGCTTTCACCCGGGAGATGCTCCAGCGCCTGAAGGAATGCGAGGAGAGCGGCGATGAGGAGCAGGCGATGATCCTCAGCGCCGCCCTGGACCTTGGAATTGAGGCACTTGAAAAAGGGCGCATAGACGCGCGATTTGACGGCGGTCTGTTCAAGAGGCCCCGGACAGGGGAGGGCTGCTGAGATGAGGATAAGGTTGCTTGACATAAAGGGCTTTGGTAAATTCAGCGGTAAACGCATTCAACCTTCCGATGGCTTCAACCTGGTCGTGGGTCCCAATGAAGCCGGGAAGTCAACGCTGGCAGATTTTGTGGCAGCCATGCTTTACGGTTTGCCGAAGCGCACGCGGAAGGCTTCGGGATCCGGAAAGCTGTATAATCCCTGGAACGCGAGCCAGTTTGCCGGTGTAATCGAGTATGTGCTGGATGACGGCTCGGTATACAGGGTGGACCGGAATTTTGAAAAAGGCCTGACCCATGTGCATGACGGCATGTTAAGAGATATAACTTCCAATTTTCCGACAAGCAGGGAAACCGGCCCCCGCTTTGCGGAGGAACACCTGGGACTGACTGAACCGGTATTCTCAAGGAGCGCCCGGATTCAGCAGATGCAAACGGCCATGGACCCTGAAGGGGCACGCATGGTAATGGAGAAGCTGGCTAACCTGTCCACATCCGGCAGCGAGGACCTGTCCCTGAGCAGGGCGCTGGAAGCCCTGGACAATGCCCTGCTGGAAAAGGTGGGCACAGGAAGGTCCTCAATAAGGCCGCTGGACAGGGTGAATGCACGCCTTGCCGAACTGGAGGATTTGAAAGCCGGGATGCTGGAACAGCATGAACGCTACCTTGAAGCATGGTCAAAGCTGAAGGAGGAGGAAGAGAGGCTCAGGGAGCTGAGGCAGAAGCAGGATAAGCTGAAGTTGCGATACAACGCCCAGCTGGCAGGCCGCCTCAACACCCTGTCCAAAGAATGCCATGAACTGGACAGGTCCCTAAAGGAGATGAAGGCCGCGTTGGCCGAACTGGAAGAGAAGCTGAAAGAATCGGGAGTTTACAGCGAGATCACCGACGGGGCAGTGGAAGCCCTCAACAGGTCATGGTATGAGTACCAGGAGATCCGCAGGCAACTGGAGGAATGCGAGGAGAACATTAAGGCCCTGGAAAAGGAAAAGGCTGAACTGGATTTAAGGCTCCAGGAACTTAAACCGGCAAGGGAAAAGGTGGACAGGATGGAAAGGCTCCTGAAGGAACAGGAGCGGGAGGCCGCAGCCGCCAAAGATACGGGCGGAAAGCCCGGGCCCGCCATCCCGTTGTTTGTCCCCATACTGTTCTTTATGGCGGCGGTCCTCGTGCTGGTTGTGCCGGCGCTCCTCGGCCATGATATCGGAATTCCCATGCTGGCCGCCGCAGTCTTATCGGCCATGGCAGGAGTTATTACTGTCCTTCTGCGGGGCATGAAAAGGGAACCCATTCCCATAAGCCAGGCTGACATGCAGCTTGCATTGCTGCGCGATGAAGGCTACTCGGGGCTCAGTGACTATCTTTCGCAAAAGGAGGAGATCAGGGTCGTTCTTTCTGACTTCGAGGCGTGCGGCCGGAAGGTTGCCGAGGCCGAGAAGAAGCGTGCTTATCTGTCGGATAGGAAGAATACCCTGTTTAAGGCTCTTTCATCATACCTGGACGGATTCGGACCCCTGTCCGACGATCCTGATATGGTGAAAGACGCCATGGAAGCGTTCAGAACAATCCTTGCCAGGTTCAGGGAAGACGACAGGCGCGCCCATGACATGCGGCAGCGGATTGAGTCAGCCGAAGAGAAAAGGAGGCTGATCCTCAGGGAAGCATCGGCGTTGGCCAAAAAGGACATAACGACCGCCGACCAGTTGGAGTCCGCTGCCTCCGCCATATCAGCCGGTTGTGCGGAACCTGTTACTTCCTCAGACCGGGAAGAAGTACCTGAGCACCTGATCCGCGAGGTTGGCGATGAGATAAAGAACTGCGAAATCCGTATCGGAAGCCTGAAAACCCGGCTGGAGAATGCGCCCTCCCAGGAGGATCTGGCCGATGTTGAGGATGAGATCAGCCGGCTCCAGGAGGAAAAGAGCAGGCTGGAACTGGCCGGCAGGAGCATCCGGACCGCCCGGGAGATACTGGAGGAGGTAGGCTCCCGTATCCAGATGAACTATACAACCCGCCTCAGCGAGGAAATGGGCAGGCTCATATCCATGATAACCAATGGAAGGTATCAGAGCATCAGGTCAGACCAGGAAGGGCAGTTGTTCCTTGAGGTTCCCGAATGCGAGGAGATTATGCCGGTGGGCAGGCTCAGCTCGGGGACAATAGACCAGGTCTATTTCTCAATGCGCCTTGCGGCGCTTTCTCTCATTGAGAATGGGAAGGAAACTGTCCCTCTGTTTCTGGACGAACCATTCCTGCAGTATGACGAGGATAGGACCATACAGGCCTTCAGGCTGCTGAAGGAAGCATCAGCCCACAGGCAGGTATTCTTCATGACCAGCCGGCGCCGGGAGGTCGAACTTGCCCGGGAGGTCTGGGGTGACGAACTGAACGTGATAGAGTTGCAGGATACACTGTCATTGTGAGCGAAGCGCGAGATTGCTTCGTCGGCTGCGCCTTCTCGCAATGACATACCAAATCGTCATTGTGAGCGGAACGAAGTGGAGCGCAGCAATCTCGGCTGCGTTTCTCAATTAATTGTGTATTACAGCCGTGCTGTTCAGTCTCTCCTTCAGTCCTCGTCGCAGGAAGTTGTAGATGCTCATGCTTGATCTCGCAGGGCCGCCGGCAACGTCGCATCCGTGCGACTGCCGGCTAAAAACAACATCCGGTTGTTTTTTCCCGCTCGATTCTGCGCATTTCGCATACAACTTCATCTGCTCCTGCGGAGTCAGTCGAGGCTGAACAGCACGTCTCCACGTAAGTCATTGCGAACCTCTTACCTCATTATGAAAGGACCTTTCTGAAATTGCCGGGCTTCACTCATAATGACACATAAGAAACATAGGGACGGATATATTCCGCATTAAACGGAAATATCCGTCCCTCTTGTATCTTTTGCGTTTTCGGCATAATACAGTGTTTATTATGAAAGAATAGCAAAGAGGTGAAATGAATATGAAACTCAGGAGATTCATCATCATCTTTGCTCTTTTGGTTTTAGTAACCGCTGTGCTGTACCCTGGCCAGGCACAGAACTCCGCCGGCCGGATAAGCGATGTGCAGCTTATTGCCCGCGCAATCAACGGCGAGGCGCGCGGCGAACCCTACGAGGGGCAGGTAGCAGTCGGTGCCGTCATACTCAACCGTGTCAAGGATTCAAGGTTCCCCAATTCCATAGCCGGCGTGATCTATCAACCAGGAGCCTTTACAGCGGTTAGCGACGGGCAGATAAACGTTCCAATTGACCCCAACAGCACGGTTGTAAAGGCTGCCCAGGATGCGCTCAACGGCTGGGATCCCACATACGGCTGCCTGTATTACTGGAATCCGGCAACGGCAACAAGCAAATGGATCTGGTCAAGACAGATCGTGACCAAGATAGGCAAGCATTATTTCGGCAAATAAAAAAGGACGGAGAGGAGACAGACCATGGATTATGACGAGAAGGAATATATCATGTTGAACCGCGGAAGGCATAATTCAGAACATGGCGTGGTAACCGAGAAGCCCGGCTATCATGCCAGGAACAAGGCAAAGAATGTGGTAATAGCCATACTTGCCCTGACTACCCTTTTCGGGGCCTGGCAGTACCACAGGGCTGTTTTGCTCCGCCGCCAACTGGATGCCCAGTATAACCGGGCTTTTTACGAAATGGCAGGGTATGTCCAGGACATTGAGGTACTGCTTACCAAGGCCATGCTTACATCTTCTCCCCAGAAGGCTGCAGACATCCTCAAGGAAATCTGGCACAGAGCCGAACTGGTTTCCACGAACCTTGGCCAGCTTCCGGTGCAGCAGGGCGCCCTGGTCAACACCCAGAAATTCATCAGCCAGGTAGGGGACTATGCCAAGACCCTTAACGGACAGAACGTGAAGGGGCAGGTCATGAGCAAGGAACAAATGGACACTATTAAAAACCTGCACCAGTTCGCTGTTTCACTGAATGAAAGCCTGGATAAGTTCCAGGGAGAGCTTTCGGCGGGAACCATGAAATGGGAGAACCTGGCCGGGGAAGGTGCAAAACTTTTCTCAAAGACCGATGTGCAGGTGCCCCAAAGCATATCCAATATTGACGGAACCTTTGAAAATATGCCGACCCTGATATATGACGGCCCGTTCTCGGAGCATATGACCAACCAGAAGGCCCTTGGCCTCTCGGGTGAAAACATTTCGGAGGACCAGGCCATAGAAAAACTGGGCAACCTGTTTGGGAAGGCGAATATACGGAACATACAGAAAGTCTCCGACAACAAGAACGGCGTCATCGACACCTATAATTTCAGGTTCGAGCTAAAAGGCAAGAAGGAAGCGAGCGTAGCCGAGGCTGATGTTTCGGTGGTGGGCGGCAAGGTGGTCTGGTTCCTGTACAACCGCGATGTGGGTGATGTGGAACTGGATATAGACAAGGCCAAGGAAATCGGTAAGCAGTTCCTTGACAAGAGCGGCTTCAAGAGCATGAAGGATACCTATTATACCGAACAGCAGGGTATAGCCACCATCAACTACGCCTATGTGCAGGACGGTGTGACGGTGTATCCCGACCTTGTCAAGGTGAAGGTAGCCCTTGATAACGGCGAGATAGTGGGATTTGAGAGCAAGGGATATCTCATGAGCCACAGGGAAAGGGATATACCCAAACCTGCCATTACAGAGGCCGAGGCCCTGCAGAGGGTCGCGAGGAAAGAGAACATCCTGTCCTCAGGGCTTGCCATTATCCCTACAAACTACGGCAAGGAACTGTTCTGTTATGAATTCAAGGGGAAGGTTGACGATCAGGACTTCCTGGTTTATATAAACGCCATAACCGGGGAAGAGGAGGATATCCTGCTGATAATCAACTCCGAAGAAGGGATACTCACCATGTAGCCTGAAAAGGACAGCATAAAAGCCCGTCGCAGGACGGGCTTTGCAATACCATGGCAAACTTCTCTGCCGGAGGCGGGAGAAAATTTATCTGCCGCCCCGGTTTTCATCCGTATTTTTTCAGTATGCGAATATCCTCGCCGAAGAATTTTATAGGTTCGAACTCTCCTAGGATCCTGGATGCGATACGCTCGTTATAAGCCTGGTACAACTGCTTCAGGTCCAGGTTGGAGGATATTATGGTACGGGCCGTAAAGCGGCTGGCCCTGGTTTTTCGCGCCTCCAGGAGGGTAAGAAGCTCAGCGTACCGGGCATCGCTGGCAGGTTCGGTACCCAGGTCGTCCAGGATCAAAAGCTGGGTCTCAACAAGGTCGCGGTATGTGGCGTCCAGTTCGTCATCGTCAGATGAAAAGCGCGCCTTCCGTATCACTTCGAACAGGGTGGGAGCCGAAAGGTAGAGGACTGTATACCCCCTGTTAATCAGTTCAAGGCCTGTGGCTTTGGCCATGAAGGTCTTCCCTGTGCCCACGGCGCCATAGAAATACAGGTTGGCCGGGGTTGGTTCCGAGAAGTTCTCAATGAAGGACAGGCACCGGTCCCTGACGGCCAGGATCTGCTCCCTCGGCGAAATATCGGAGCCGTAGCGCTTCGGATCGGGCTTGTCCGAGTAAAGGGTTTCATCGAAATGCCGGAAACCCGTATTGCCGTCGTCGAGAATATTTGAAACCTGGTAGAGCTTCTCAAGGTAAAGCTGCCTATAGCAGGCGCAGGGTCTTGTTTCGAGGGAATCCTTATCGGTGACCAGGCCGATATCCCCGCAAACCGGGCAGGTGAAGCGAGGTTCCAGGAAATCGGCCGGGTAGCCGTTACGGACCAGCAGGTTTTCCTTCTCCTGCTCCAAAGCGGTTATTCGTCCGGCAATGGCTTCATTGTCGGCCATGACGGAATCATTACTGATCAGCGTCCGGGCATGGCGGATACCCTCCAGCGTTATCTCCTGCTCCAGGGCAGCAAGTTCCGGGATCCTGGCCAGGACCTCAGCCTTTCGTTGGTCCAGGTCCGCCATCGCCTTGTCACGCCTTGATTCAAGGATAGATTTGATCTCCCTGTTAATCCGGACCATTGCCTTTGTCCTTTCCTTTCACTGACACGTTGTCAAGTTTGCTGAAGAATGAGTCGTCATAGGAACGCTGCATGAAATCGCTCCTGCGGGGTACGGCCTCTCCGGGCATTTTCCTGTCCTTTGCCGCTGCTGTCTGGGCCGCGGCCAGAATCTGCTCCTTAGTCCTCAGCCCGTCACTGTACCATCCCTTGAGCACACCGTGGATATATCTGAAATTGGGGTTGGTCTTTCCCGTGGTCTTTTCCAGTGCCAGGTCAATGATATCCATGCCAAAGCCGTATTCGTTCACCCATGTTTCCAGGTAGCGCTCCTCGTAGGAGGTCAGTTTCCTGTTCAGCCTGAGTCTCGTTGCGATCTGCCTTCCCAGTTCGCTGACCTTCTCAATCAGCTCCATGTATTTTTCCAGTTCCCAATGGCTTGTGATGCCGCGGGACGACCAGGTGGCGCCCACCTTCTCTATGTATTTGGCGTTGAGGGCGTTGCGGTCGTAGCAGTATTTGAAAAGTGCAACCATGACATCCTCGTCAAATCTGAAGGTTTCAAACCAGTGGTCGATGGAGGTATACCAGCTTGGCGCCATAAGCCCCTGGAAGAACATCTTGTTTATGGAATCCACGCACTGGCTCCGCCTGATATTCATGGATGTGCGGGAGACGGCCTCGAAGGCGTCGGATGAGGTCTTTTTGCGGTAAAGCCTGCTGACCTCGCGTTCCTTGAGGTCAAGGACCGAGATCATATCGGGGGTTCTGACTATGAGGCCTTCCTTCTCCAGCATGGTAAAGGCGGTGTTGATTGACTCCACGGACATCCCCAGCTTGGCGGCCAGGTCCTCCGGTCGCGCTTCCTTTCTGTATTTGCTCAGGAAAACGCAGTAAAGGTAAACCTTTACGGCATCGGACGGGAGATTGGGCATGATATCGCTGATAAAGATATCAGGCAACAATGTATCCGAAAACAGGATGTCATTAACCGTTTCGAACTGCATAGCGCACCCCTTGATCAAGCAGTAAATCCATTATAGCATAACATGTGCCCGGCAGGTAGGACTTGCTTACACCGGAAAAGCACTGCGAAACTCTTCATTTTGGGCTTCAGTGCAGGTATTTATGCTTAATAAGCCCGGCCTGTTATTCCGATAAAATAATAGAAGGGCGGTTTATGCCTTTTTACCGGCATGTACAAGGATGCACTGAGGAGAGTTTATATGAAAAGAAGAGTATCTCACAGGTTTATTTCCTGTCTGTTGGCCTTTATTCTTGTTCTATCGGCCATGTCTTCGGTCAGTCTGACATATGCGAGCGCGCAGCTGGATCTTAATGTTACGGTAACCTACAATACCTCGCTGCGGTTGTATGAAATGTCGTTCCCAATCGATATATCACCGGAGAAGGTGGTCATGGAATGGCATGACCCAAATGGCCAGCTCAGAAACCTGGAAAACTTCACATATGATTCCTCCAGCCGTACTGTCAAGATGGCAGTGGCACTGGAGAAGGACCATATTTACGACATCAGTATAAAAGCCTTCAGGGAAGCCGGTGATGCAAATCCTTACGCGCACGCTTTTTTCTACTATCTTCCCGGCATTACCTTCACAGGGGAATCCTTCAGCGTAATGGCGCAAAGCAACAGCATTATTGACAGGGAAAGGCTTGTGGAGGGCCAGACTATAGTAAGCGGCCGCAATGCAAAGATAAGGCTTGCCTGGAACATGCCCACAATTTACAGTGAGGTTCATGGCAGCGTTGTTTCCATAATCAGCCTTATCAATGGCAACGCGCTTGGGAGTATGCTGCATACTCAAATAGATGAGGTCCGGTTCCATATCGACATGAATGTGGGCCGGGGTTCGACGGAAAGGTATACCTGCAGCGCCATTATCCGCAACAGCAGCAATATAAGTTGGGACGTGCCGGGCGCCGCTCCTGAAGACTGGCAATATGACGCGGGTACAAACCAGTTATGGGTCATACTGGACAAGGACAACAACATCCATGCGGGTACGGAATATGAGAATGTCAGGATAAGGATGGCGTTCAAAAGGACTGCCGATCCGGATGAAATGCTTACCCCTTCAATTCTGAAGACAGGCAGCGATTTCCAGGTCAGCAACGGGGATATCAGCAGGCTGGGCATCCAGTTTGACAGGTCGAACTCCATCTATACCCCCATAGAATTCAGCATGAAAAAAGTTGATGAAACAATGATAATGGTGGAGTTCAACGAGATAAAATACGGAAATTATCCCGAACTTTTCTACCAGGTACAGTACGAAACGGACCCCAACAAGATCTATCATGATATAAGCCTGTGGCCAAAGATAAAATGGATCGATCCCTATGCCGGGAAGGTAAGGGAGATAATACCTTTCAGGACGGGCGACTATATCGCGGTGGTCTTTTACCCCAACAAGGACTCCAACCGCCCATTGGGAGCCTCATTGAGCCTCAGGTCCAATTTCCTTGACGAGATTGTAGTGGAGACGCCGCCCCTTCCAAAGAGCATTGAGGCATCGGCTGTTGAATCGGGTGAAAAGGATATTACAATTACTGACACCGGCGGCGCCCAGGAGACGGACAAGATCCTGGTAAGCGACCTGAGTATGTCATTTGAGGCGCCACAGGCCTGGAAACAGCTTCGCAGCAACGGGCAGTGGGAGGCTTTTAAAAACGGAAGTTATGGAAGCCACGGAGACGATATAGAGTACACATACCATATTTTAGTCAGCACCTACCGTCCTGATGCAGGCGTTGAGGATGGAGAGACAAGGACAGTTGGCCAGAAGAACCTGGAGATCTATATGCCCGTAAAGCAGAAAAGGATACTGGTTATAGGTAAGAAGCAACTGACCTGGGATCCCAGGAACCCGGACCGGCTTGTGGTGGATATGGACCCGTCCACGGAAGGTTTACAGCCAATCCCCGGCGATAAACTGTTCTGGGACTACACTGCAAATTCCGGCATTCCCTTCGAAAATGACGCAGACATCAACGAGGACGGCATCAAGGGGGATTACCCGGCTTTCCTGGTCCCGAATACCATTTACTATATGCAGGTCTTTACATCCCGCTATAATGACAATGTGTCAATAAACCAGGACATATGGGCAGACGGGGTCTCGGATGCCCTGAGGATCAGGCTGTCCTACCTTTCACCCATTGTGAGCTTTACGACATTTCCCCATGTCAGGAAAGCGGTTCCCGTGCCTGTAATAGAGAGAGTATCCGATATAACCGAGGAAGTTGGCGGGAAGCTTGAGATAAGAGGAATCCAGGTTGAACTTGACCACCTGTTTGGGAGAACGGACTGGCAGCGTTATACCGATAAGCTGACCGGCCTCAGGCTGGAATACGAGTTCCTGATCAGCAGGTCCCCTTCCTTCGCGGCAAATGAAACAGAAACGGTAAAGAAGGATCATGTCAACTACTATGTTGATACGGCACCGGTGAATATTACAATAACGACCTCAGATGCCTTCACTATAAGACCGAATACGGTCTATTACATCAAGGTAAAGGCTAACCTGTATGATGATCCTGCTCCCGGAGCCGATCCTATAGAGTGGTCCGATTTCTCTCCCATCAAGTCTTTTACCACGCCCAAAATCGAACCCGAAGACGTTGATGATTCCGGCAGAAATCCCGTCGCACCTGTCGATTTCGCAATAGCGAAGGACGAAAACGGGGAAGAGCGGGTGACCGATGCCAGGGTGGACCTGACATGGAGGCGTGTGGAAGATGATGTGGTATATGAACTTATATGCACCACCAACGGTAATACCGGGGACTTTGTCAATAATGAATACAACAGGCTGTTAATCGACATATACAATAATATCGCAGACCCTGACACGAATGTGATAATCATCGATCCGGACGATCCCGGCGGCATACTCCAGGGTTACGGCTTCAGCATCGATGAAAATAACCAGATCATAATGCCCATAGGGCAAGGATTCCTGAAGCCCAACAGGGTTTACTACTTCAGCCTGCGGGCTGTGCGGAAGGACGGGCAAGGTGAGCCGAGCGACTGGGTGACGCTTCCTGTCACCACAAGGCTGGTAAAGGCGCCGGAATACTTTGAAGCGGTAAGGGACCTGGAAGTGGGCTTTAATGTTTCATTCGGACTCCAAACAGCAGATGCCGATTCCATGGAAGTTTACATGAAAAAGCACGGACAGCCTGATTCGGCTTACAAGAAGCTTTTGCGCACACAGTACACGGTTGTGAAGAGCGGGACAACCTATTATTTCAGGGTATACAACCTTGAGTCCGACACCCAGTACGATTTCAGGCTGTACAACAGGACCGGCAAAGTATGGTATGTATTCAACAAGAATGGAGGTTATTGGACCAACGAACCGGGTGAGCCGATCCCGGCCAAAACCAGGGACACCTTCCGCGAGATTGAGGTACGCTGGGTGGGCGAGGACCTTTACAGGTATCACCTGGAACTCCGAAGCGAGAAGGAAACTGCCTACAGGGAACTGTCCGGATTGGTGCACTTCTGGTATGATACGCCCGAGGGCTGGAAAATTGAACTGTACAGGGAAAAGACCAACGCGTTTGTAAAGGATAACGCCGTAAATAAATATGTCTATTACGCCCGCATCTCCAGGAGACCAGTTATGGATGAAAGAGGCTATGAAATCCTCAGGCCACTGGACACTAACACCCTGTATTATATAAGGCTGTGGGCGGAGAACATTGGAGACCGGGAAGGAGAATCGCTGAGGGTTGGCCCTGTCAGCATTCGCACCGACTTCAGCCAGGATGATTATGACAGGGACAGGAAGAAGGACGATCTGCAGGATATATACAACATGCGCGCCGACCAGCTTATGCAAAAGATGTACTGGCTGGTGGATTCGAGAAGCCAGGTAAAGCTGCGGGCACTGATAAAGGGTGATATGGTATCGTCCCTGCTGCAGGCTTCGCCAGGCATGACCATAACCGTAGATTTTTCAGGCGAGCTTGCCAATGCGGAAAGCTTTGAAATACTGATACCCCAGAAGGTGCTGGAAACCATCGAGAGCAATGATTCGCGGTTGAACCTGAAACTTTCCGGCACCGAACTGACCTTAAGCAGGGGAAGCGTGGACTTGGACGACCTGAAACGCCAGGCGCTGGGCAGCGGGGCGAAAGAGGCCATGTTTTGCGTTCGCGTACAGAGGCTGTCCAAATCCGCCCAGGCTCTTCCCGACAAGGCGAAACTGGTTTCCCGGATTTACGATGTAAGCATATACGCGGTGGGTTCCAGGTATACCTATGCCGAAATCGCTGCCATGATCCATGATATTCTGAAGAATCCGAACGCGTCGGGTCCTTTCAAATACGGGATATTTGACAGGGAAATGACCAAAGTGCTGCAACAATTGGAACTGTACAGCTACCGTTCACATACCGAACTGTTGGATATGATCGGTTCGGTAATCAGGAGCATAGAAACAGAATTGTCCTGGTACCTGAAAGATATCCTGGACGGAGGCAGCGGGATTCCCACCGGCATTATTGTCAACAAACCCATAAATGCTTTTCCGGGAAAGATCGGGATAAAGGTTGAATATACACCGTCGACAGGGATTATCGTTCCGTATGTTAATTATCACGCGTCAAAAGGCTGGGGCGAGGTCAGGGGCGCCAAGGGCTATGTCCTGCAGTACGTCCTGTTCCGGGCCGACGCTCCCGGAGAGTATGCCGTGTTGGCCAGACCCAGCGTTTCTGTAAGCCCGGGAAGCTCCTACGAAGGCGTAATTGATGTTTTGGGAAGAAAATACGACCTTACGAAGGTATTCGGCAATACTACCATCTATCCGGGCAATCCCATTACGGGACAGCAGGCGGTAATGCTGTATGCGGTACTGACCGGGCGTGAGAATGAACTTACGGGGCTTACCCCGAACCAGAAAGTAATGGTCCTTGGCATTGGAGAGATTATAAGTGTAAAAGAACTGACAGGTTATATGGAAAACCAGGGCTCGGTATCCCTTGCGGTCCTGCTCTACTGCGAAAAGACAGGAATTCCCGCGTCCATGCTGCAGCCTTCCAAAACCATAGTTATATCCAATGCGGGTCAGATAAACAAAAGATTGTACCACTACGTGGTTCTCGGAATAGATCTTGGCATTGCGTCCCTGGACAATAGCCGGTTTGACGCGACAGGCAGAAGCACCATAGGGCAGGTGCTTGACATGGTATCAAAGGTGCTTGAAGAGGTCGGTGAGATATAGTCGGCGTTCCGCGTCTGCCCGGCGGAGCATTGAATGGAGCTGAAAGCGTATGAGAAAACGGTCTGTGCTGATTAAGAATATTTCACGGTTAATGGTCCTGGTTATGCTGCTGGGCGTATATGCCGGGAACGTGGCATTTGGTCAGACTGAACTCGCCAATACACCCAGGAACTACAAGGTGGATGCCATTGGCTACGACGAAAACGAGGAATGGTTTGCAACCCTTTCATGGCAGCATGACGGCTTTCCCGCGGGAGCGTATGAAGAACTGATAACAGCCACCTTCAATGAGATTGAATATGGAACCGGGAGACGCATCGCAAACGCATTGCAGATCCCAATGCCCGGAAGCCAGAGGAACCTGACCGTGAATGACAGGTATGACGCGGAAACCAGCACAAATACGCTGAAACCGGGCCATATCTATGAATCCCACCTTACTGCGTCCTGTATGGTTCCGGATAGGAGCGGCCGCATTTTATCGCTAAGATCGAACCTCATAAAATTCCTCACCGGGGTCCGGGTTGAGGCAAAACTGGTGCCGGGCACCAATAATATCAGGATTATTTGGGATGATGTATGGGATGCCGACGGGCGTATTGATTATGAAATACTGATTTCCGATATCAGCGGGGATGCCATCGGAAGCATTTCCCATACTGAACGCATCATAGGGTCCAGGATCGGTGAGCCTGGTTCTCCCCCGGTAACCATAAACACCACCGAGCGGAAACTGGAATTCACCTATACGGGGGCCCGTCCCGGAAGAAGGTATTCCATCAAGGTAATACCCATTCCGGACAGTGATGTTACAGCGGTATCATCTGACAGGATACCCGTAATCCGCGTGAACACCAGTATCCTGCTCAGGGTAAGCAGGGTCGGATATACCCCTGAGGGTGACGCCATATGGGATCTCTCGTGGGACCCCATCGTCCTGGACGAAGATGAATTCAAGGTTGCCAGGATCGACTATATCCTGTACCGCTACAGCCACGATAACGACGATAACCCTGCCCAGTATATCCTGCCCAACATGACCAGTTACCGGGTAATCATACCAAAGGGCGACACAACCCCTTACAAATTCAGTGTTGTAGCCTATGCACGCTCCGCGGACATCAGCCAGGGCGATATCTATTTCGATTCGGGAACGAGGGTGGAACTTAAGGAAATAATCCCCCGAATTCCCGAGGCTCCTGAGATTGTGGACAGTTTCCCCGAGGCAGAACTGTATTATGATGAACTGCTGACATCCCACGGCGCTACGGTCATGTGGAAGGTGCCCTACAACGGCGAAGGGGTAGGGGATGAATTCATCGACAGGGACATTGTCTACGATATTTATCTCGTGGATGACATCCGTTATGTGGAGTCGCCCCCCGACGAGTTCAAGATAGCCTCGGATATCAGCATGGGCAGGGCTAACGAAATAAAGTCGAAAAACCCGACTCCCGGGCGTTCGATCCTGGGGTACAGGTACGATCTGACCGGCCTTCAATCCCGCTCCATCTATTATTTTGTGATCCGGGCCAAGAAGTATTACCTGGTGGAAGAAAGAAGAGGAGGACTGGTGGTTACCACCCCCAAGGCCTTTGTTTCAAAGGATTCGGTCAAGGTCATCATTACAAAGCCTGACGCCGGTACCGACAGGATTCCCGAGGCTCCTTCAGCCCCGCCTTTCGGGGTGGATAAGGACAGCATCACCGAAAACAGCGCCACGCTTATCCTTAAAAAGCGCTGGGAGGCCTATTTCAAGGATAACCGCTGGTTTGACATATCGTTGTTTGAAGGAACCGACGAGGAATTCCAGCAACTGGAGAAGAAAATCATCAATTATGAGCCAGGCTGGAGAGTAATCCCCCACCTGATAAGATACCAGTACGCCGTGGAGATCCTCGGCCACCCAAATATAAGCTACCGGGACCTGAGCGGGGAACTCGGAAGTTTTGCCACGACCCTGCCGGGAACCGTCATTCCGGACATACCTGAGAACGCGGACCAGACGATCAGGTTTGATATAACGGGGCTCCTGGAGAATACGGCATATATCGTATGGGTAACTGTTGAAAACAATGACGGGATATCTTCATATCCTTCCGATCCCATCATTATCAACACAAGCTCGCCGGAGGTCGTCAATCCCGTAACCCCGACCGCTCCTGATTACGTGAGCTGGATAGTCGGGACAAACTTTGTCGATCTGTTCTGGGATGTTATTCCGGGCATGGACTACGAAATACGCTGCGGCACCGAGGAAAACCTGGAATCTGCCAAAATCTCGGTAACCGTGACCGCCGCTGAACTGGCCGAAACTTCATATTACAGGCTTACCGGCCTTCAGCCCGATACCCTGTACTGTATATGGATTAAGACCATAAATCCTGCAACGGGCAAAGAATCAGTATTCTCAAATCCCGTAATTATCAGGACAGAAGCCTACAGCCCGCCTCCGCCGCCCACCGGGTTCGGGGTCAGCACAGCGCCTGACGGTGTTACCCAGAACAGCATCGCCTATGTATGGGTATCCCGGCCGGGGTATACCTACATCCTTGAATTCGCCGACAACAGCAGCTTTACCGGGGCGCGGCGCTTTGAGGTGACGGCTGATACATATAGGGTTGCATCGCTTATCTCCAACAGGCGCTATTATGCAAGGCTCTATGCCCGCGACAATGAGACCACGCTTATATCCGAACCCACAAGGACCATAATGGTTATTACCAGCAAGAGCAGGGATGATTATGACTCGAGTTACGACCTTGAGGACGTACCGACAGGTGATGTCCTGGTGATATCGCCAAAGGTTGTCGGCGGGGTGTGGACGGCAAGTTCCACAGGGATCAATGCCCACAGGATGGCTGAACAGGTACGGGCCATGCACGGCTACACCGTTAAGATCGATCTTTCAAGGCCGCCGGCAAAGGTACAGACCATAAGGCTTGAGCTGGGAGCAGTTTTGATCGATACGCTATCGGAACTCAGGAAGGAACTTTATATCCAGCTTCCGTCCAACGATTTGGTTATCCTTCCCCAAACACTGCAGACCGACGAATACTTCAGGATGAAGGCCATGGACAGCAATTTCACCCTGAGGCTCGAGGTGGTGTCGCCTGCGACAGGGTACACGGCTCCATCCAACCTGAACCTTGTAGCCCCGATCACCGAATTCATGATAGGGCCAGCAGCCACAGGACGTTCTTTTGCCAGCCTCGTGCGGCCAATCCTTGTCGGCTTCCCGGTTGCAAACCTGGCCAGCTACAGGGCAGGTGAGATCGGGACATATCTCTATGACTTAAGGAGCAGGTCATGGATTGCGCAGAATACGGTTGCCGACTATGCCAATGGCAAGGTCTCCGGCGAAATGACAAGACCCGGCGTCATGGCCGCCGCTACCCGCGGTGTGGCCCAGGCGGGTACTGTTCCCCGGGATGTGGAAGAAAGCCTGAAAGCGATCCAGGCTGTCCACAGGCTTCCGTCAATTGAGAACAAGCCTTTCCGCCATTCGGACCCGGTGAAGCAGAAAGACCTGGTAAAGCTTCTCCTGGACCTGGCGGGCGCCTCCTATGACAACAACAACTTCCTGACAATGGCTGCCAGGAGCGGGATTATCCAAAGCGCCACTGATATCTCCGACGGCTATGCCCGGAAGGACCAGGCGATAAGTCTCCTGATTTCCTATTACAGGTTCAGGACGAAGCTGCCTGCCAATCCGGATAACCCATCTGCCTGGTCGTATTACCGGGATCTGAACAGGGTATCATCCGGCTATCTCAATGCGGTAAGATTTGCCATTGAAAATGGCGTGGTGCAGGAAAACCAGACCGGTTATCTCAATCCTGACCAAAACATAACGTATGGCGAATTGGTCGTTATGCTCAAAAGGCTTTTGATAATCTGCGGCGATTTGTAATGGCAGTCCGACATGCTTTTACCACGTATGAATTGACCCTGTGATCGGATAATAAAATTAGGCTGATCAATTGAACACCCGGCGTGTACATATTGGAAAGCCGGCTTGAATAGAGCCGGCTTTCAGAATGGAAGGTAGCGATATGGGAGCATTTTTGATCAATGGCGGCAAACCTCTTTCCGGGACAGTTCAGATCAGCAGTTCAAAAAACGCAATACTTCCGATCATTTCAGCCTGCCTGCTTACGGCGGACGAATGCATCATCAAGGATATCCCCGGGCTTGATGATGTTTTTGTCATGTGCGATCTGATCTCCAGCCTGGGTTCCAGGGTAGAAGCCAACATCCGGAAAAGGGAGCTGTACATCAGCACACCGGAGATCACCGGCCATACCGCGCCTTATGAACTGGTGAGCAAAATGCGGGCTTCCTTTCTGGTGCTGGGGCCCCTGCTTGCACGGGCCGGGAAGGCAAAGGTGGCGCTGCCCGGAGGCTGTCCCATAGGCACCAGGCCGGTAGACCTGCATTTGAAGGGCTTTGAGGCTATGGACGCACAGATCGAATACGGTAACGGCTATATAGAAGCCACAGCGAGGACCGGCAGGCTAAAGGGATCAAGGGTATACCTGGACTTTCCCAGTGTCGGGGCCACGGAAAACCTGCTCATCGGGGCCGTTCTGGCCGAAGGCTGTACCTCCATTGAGAATGCGGCGTCGGAGCCCGAGATAGTCGACCTGGCCAATTTTCTCAACAAGATGGGGGCCAGGATCATCGGTGCGGGAACCGACACCATCACCATTGAGGGGGTTGACCGCGTCCATGGCGCCGAGCATGCCATCATGCCCGACAGGATTGAAGCAGGAACCCTGATGACAGCCGCTGCCATAACCGGCGGGGACATTACGCTCCGAAATGTTGTCCCCGAACATCTCAAGCCCGTGACCGCAAAGCTCCTGGAAGCCGGCATGGAGATCTCGGAATCGCTTTCCGAGATCAGGATAAAGGGTGTGCCAAGGCCTTTTCCTCTGAACATCAAGACCCATCCGTTCCCGGGCTTTCCCACCGATATGCAGGCACAGTTCCTGGCCCTGATGGCACGGGCCCAGGGAACCAGCGTAATTGTCGAGACTATTTTTGAAAACAGGTTCATGCATGTGAATGAACTGAGGAGGATGGGGGCCCAGATCCGCCTGGATGGCCGGACCGCTGTTATAGAAGGATCCGAGAACCTCCAGGGCGCCCGGGTCCGGGCTACCGACCTGAGGGCCGGGGCTGCGTTGATCCTGGCAGGACTGGCTGCCCGGGGAACCACCGAGGTGCAGGACATCCATCATATTGACAGGGGTTACGAATTCATAGAGAATAAATTGCAGAGGCTTGGGGCCGATATAAAACGCATGTGAGGGGATTTTATCATGGAACACGGCAAGGGCAAACGGCAGTACAGCTTCTATGCTTTTCTGTCGCGTATGAAGCACATCTATCGCTGGAGTCTTATGCGCAATGTGAGCCAGGAGAACATTCAGGAGCACAGCCTTCAGGCGGCGATTATCGCCCATGCCCTTGCGCTTATAAAGAACAGGTATTACGGGGGAACAGTAAACCCGGAAAGGGTTGCACTGCTCGCCATATACCACGACTGCAATGAAACCATAACAGGGGACCTTCCCACTCCCATCAAGTACTACAACCCGGAGATCAGCCAGGCATACCGCGACCTGGAGCTGGTATCCAGGGAAAAGCTTCTTTCCATGCTCCCGGAGGACCTGGCCGTCCTGTACAGGCCTATCCTTTTCTACGACGAGGATTCCGAGGAAGGCAGGCTTGTGAAGATGGCCGACAGGTTGTGCGCCTATATAAAGTGCATAGAGGAGATCAAAGCGGGAAACGGGGAGTTTGAAAAGGCGAAGATCGCCGTACATAAGAGGCTGATGGAGATGGATGCCCCCGAATTGAAACATTTCATGGACCACTTCATCAGCAATTTCTCCCTCACCCTGGATGAACTCAACTAATTGGAGGTAAGAGGTTAGAAGTTAGAGTAAAAGAAAGGCTTCGAAGCCCTGCTGAAGAATTCTGACATCCAACCTCCAACCTCTAACCTCCAACCTCTAACCTCCAAATAAATAGGCGAACCGGTTTCTCACTTATTAACCGATCCGCCTAACCTGCCCTTTCGTATGACGGGCAGGATTTAATGAAGTAATGCATCCTAGAATTTCACCCTCGTTCTTTGATTGGTTTTGTGACTGACTGTTTAGGTGGAATCATCCCCTTTATTATAGTATTCCACTTTATGATATTCGTTCCTTTGGCTTATCAACCTCCAATCATTGTTGGCCTTCTCACTTATTATTTACCAACAACGGATAATAATTAACAGAAAAGTTCTGTATTGTGATATTTCCTGATGATTCCGCATCTTCAGTACAATTGTATGAACAGGGACGACCTGCTCATTACACCGGCCAGGCCGGCGGCTTATCCTTTTTTTCAGCATATTTTGCACGATGCATGAAGACCATGCCACCAAGGCCGTCGGCTGCGAAACCGGTCCTGTTACAGCGTTTCGGCTGTTTTAGCCGGAAAGCAGAACGTGAAACCTTATATTGCCGCAAATAGACCAATGCTTCAATCATTTTACAGGAGAAAAAAAAGAAAGTATGTGCTATAATTATGCTCGTACGTTTTTTGGGGGTGGTTTATACACTATAATTGAATGTTTAAAGAAACACGGCAGGGGTAGATATAGAATTGCATTAATAAGGAGAGATTTACATGAATTACCGGATCGCAGAAAAAGATGGATTAACTGTAGTATCAATAGAAGGCGAAATATGTAATGCCACCCAGGATGATTTCATGGTGTGCCTGAACGATCTCTGTGACTCGAGCGGATGCCGGACTGTCCTGCTGGACATGGAGAAGGTATCCTATTTGAACAGCGCCGGTTTAGGAATGATTATAGACACATTCATGAAATTCCGGGAAAAAGGCGGCCAGTTGATTCTATGCGGCCTGATCCAGGACATTAACAGGTTGCTTGAAGCAACGAGGCTTAACCGTTTTATACAAATATATCCCAGTGTTGACGACGCGCTGCAAACAATATGCTCCGTTGCTGTCACAGGAGAGGCATTTTCCGGTATTATGCAGCAAGAGGTGGTTTGATGGAGATCAAACAATTCAGGGTGGGCGACACTGTGGAAATGAAAAAGCCGCATCCATGCGGCAGCAATCTCTGGAAGGTATTGAGGACCGGGGCCGACGTCCGGATCGAATGCCTTGGCTGCAGGCATTCTGTCATGCTTCCAAGGGTAAAGTTTGAAAAAAGCATGAAGCGTGTCGTTGAGCCGGGCAGCGGCTGAGGGGCTCATTTCTTCATAAGTTCCATAAGCTCATCATAGGAATTGAAATCTTTATACAGCCTGAAACAGGTGATGGAAGCATTGGCTTCGTCGGCAATGCTTTCCAGTACCTGGCGGTTGTGGTCAAAATCATTCTGGATTACCACAAAGGTATGGTCATAGGATACGGCATATGTATTCAGGAATTGTTCCGAGGCCATGCGGTATGAAATGCTTTCGGCAAACGGCGTCGTATCCTTGTCTACAATGCGGATGATTTCCAGGTCGAAATTATACTCAAGGCATTCATCTATCTGGGCCCTGAGCCCGGCAGTGAACTGCTTCATCACGTCCGGAACATATTCCTGTTTCTGCCTGTCAAGGTTTATATAGCCATCCAGCAATGGAGCCATATGGTTAGCTATGGCCTCAAAGGTCAGGGTGTTCTCCTCTTCGCTCAGCAAGCTGTTGCGGAGCCTGAATATCAGGATCGCGCCTATAAGGCGGACCTCATAAAGGTCATATTGCTCAATGGCTATGGGGATAGCCAAAAGCCCGGCCTTGTCCCCCAGGGCGTCGCTGATGGCATCGCCTGTATACTCCGGAACCAGGGTGGCATCCGACTCGAATATGACCTTGCCCTGGAGCAGCGGCTCAAGCCTGGAGGAGAGCGGTATGGCGCTCCCGACCAGGGAATCGATGGTAGCAGCGCTAATCAGCAGGTTCCGATCCTCAGGCTGGTACAGGGCAATCATACAGCTTTCTACCCCTAATGAAACCGTCAGGGTTTCAAGGGCAAGGTCTATCATCTGCTGGCTGTTTTTTGCGCTGTTGATGTTCTTGATCAGGGTATTCATCGTAATAAGCCTGTTCAGCTTTAATTCAAGAAGTTCCTTCTGGTCGTTGACCACCTTGAGCAGCATGGCATTGTCCAACGCGATATAGGTATAGGAGGCCAGGCTGTCCACCAATTCAAAGGTGCTCTTTTTATAGCCCACTCCCGATATGGTATCGCCAAGGGTTACAAAACCGAGAATCCTGCCGCCCTTGCCGAATATGAAAACGATGAACTTTGCCTTTAAAACTTCCAGCTGCCCGATTCCTTCCTCAAACAGCGAGGAGAAATACTCAATGTCCTTTTCATCGCCGGCATTCACTATCTGCCTGCTGACAACCGGCCGGGCATCCGGCTTCAGCGTCAGATATACGGATGGGATTTCACTGTCCGGATGGAATACATCCCTGTACGCCTTGAGCGCGTATTTTTCCGGTTTCGGATCGTACAGGAAGAAGCCGGTGTTGGCACTTAATGTGAGCTCTGAAAAGACATCAACCGCAAGGTGGTTAAGCTCCTCAAGTCGGTGTTCGGTGAGCATGGCCTTGGCCGACTGGTTGATGGCAAAGAGGCTGAAAATCTTCTCATCCAGCTCTTTGTTGGCTGTCTGGAGCTCCATCAGCCTGCCGTTGCTTTCAAGGGCGTTATTGAAAAGATTCATCAAGGTCCCGGAAACCGATATGTCGTTTTCGTTGAAATCAGCCGTTACCCGGCCGGACATCAGGATGAAACCATTCAGGGCGTTGTTCAGAATCAGGGGAATCATCACTGTTGCCTCGGTTTTATCCAGGATATCGGCTGAAAAATATGTCCTGAGGTATTCCTTCCCGGACACCACGCTGCCCACATAGAGGGCGAAGTTGTCCAGTTGGTCATTCCGCGGGATGGTATCTGGAGCATCAGACAGGTTTCTGCTTTTGACTCTCCGGTACTGACCGTCCTCCAGAAGGTAAAGTACCGACTTATGCACCGTGAGAAGCTCGTTGGCAAAATCAAAAGCGGCATGTATTATTTGATCATAAGTCAGCCTGTTGGTGAAAAAACTTATGGCCTCCAGTATTCCGTCATAACGGTAAAGGTTTGTACTGTGGTCGTTATTCTCTTCCTGCTGAATCTTTGCCAGAATTTCCTGGTAATCCAAAACCGTCACCTCTACTTGGTCTTGATGGCGCCATCCTTGAAAAAGAAAGTTGGCATCAGCATCTCGTTGGTTATCTCCTCGACCATGCCCTTTATCTCTATTCTTACCTTCGGATAGACCCTGTTTCTTGCTATAACCGCTCCTTCACCCGGTGTCTTCAGATCATCCACAAGGTTTTTGATATCATATTCGAGGTCCTTTATTTCATCCTTAAGGTCTGCATATTCGTTCCTCAGGACTTCATAGTTCCTGCGCTGCTCCTCCGAAAGATCCGATGAGCAGGAATAGACCCGTATATGCTGCCCGAGTTCGGTCAGCCTTTGCCTGGCATTCTTCAGCCTGGCTGTTTTCTCGTCCAGTTCCGTTCTGAGTTTGTTCCTGTCAAAACCCCTGACCCGGATAACAGTGCGGCTCTCGGCTACATTTCCTATTTCAGCGGCCGACACCCGGATCTCCGCATCAATCATTCCGCCTATAATCCTGCCGCGGGGGGCCTCAACAATGACCTGCTTTGCCCTTATATTGGCGTTGATGCAATAGAAGCCCACATAGACATTGCCTTCACACTCCACCGTGAGGTCGGACAAATACTTGACATATAGGTTCTTCTTGCAGCGAAGTACGGTTTTACCCTTGCCTGCAATACCGCCCCTGATATAAACGCTGCCGTCCTTGCTGCCGATTTCCGCCGCGGATCCGACCCCGTATTCGCCGAGAATCTCCATTTCTTTTGAGGAAACGGCGCTGAAGTTGTCCTCAACGGTTCCTTTTACCGAAAGGTAACCATCAAAATCCACATTGCCGGTTGAGTAATCAATATCCCCCTTGATTTCCAGGACATCGTAAACGCCGATGGCATCGCCCTTGTAGTACACAGCGCCTGTCTTCTTGGCATAAAGATATGTAACCCCGTCCCTGTACTCCTCATAGACCGATGTGCGGTCGTACAGAAGCGGAAGCAGTCTCCCGGGAATGGGATGGATGAGATTGCCCCTTACGCTCTTGCCCGGGATGCCGGGTGTAGGATCCTTTCGCTCTCCCAGCCAGTCGCCCTTTTCCACACGATGTATGAGGTTCAGTTCATAGTGGTTGACCTTTCCGGATTCGTAGACCTTGGGCTTGGGTGTCTCAATTTCATAAAGCTTGATCTCGGAATCGGTTCCATTGACTGCCGGCGTACCTTCCGCTATCAGGTATTCGGTGCCGGACATAAGATTCCCCGCCAGGATATCTGTCTTTATTCCATACACAACGCCGGCATTATTCAAAGCTTCCAATATTTCCTTCACCAGCGTCATGCGATTTGCAGGCGCCAGTTCATTATCGGGAACATAAAGGGTCATATAAGCCCGCAGCTCGTCGGAAGATACGGTTATGACAATGCGTTCACGCTCCTGTCCGAAAATAACCGGACCGTACGGAGCTCTCGTAATCGCATCCCTGATAGCCGAAAAACTTGTTATTTTAACATGGGGAAAAGAATCTTGCAATAATTTGCTCAAAGATTCCAGCGAATAACCTTTAGTGGTTGATCTGATATAGAAATATCCTCCCTCACGGGAAATTTCTATATACTCATTCTTGTATAACAGCAAAGCCATGACGCTATACCCCTTGTGCGGCATTCAATCAAACCGAGGTATATTTACCGTTCCAAATTTACGGTTTATTCAGGCGCGAAAGATGTTAAAATATTAATAATTGTGTATGTTTTTATTATACTATACTAAGTATAGCATTAACAAGAAGTCTTTTTATCAAGCGGATCACAGGGCAAATGGCGGTTGTTTCTATGTAAATTATTGCAATAATTTATAAATAATAGCGAGGCAGCGAAAAATGTCGGTGGAATTGATTTATGATAAAAACCGGGTAATATTGCGGAATGTTAATAACTTCGACTTTGAGCAGACCTTCGATTGCGGGCAGTGTTTCAGGTGGAGGAGGCTTGAGAACGGAAACTGGCTGGGGATCGTAAGGGGGCTGGTGGCAGAGGCTGAAAGAAACGGCCGCGATATTGTCTTCCATAACATGACGCCGGCCGACTTCTCCGGGGTATGGCATGACTACTTTGATCTTGGCCGTGACTATGATGCTGTCCAGCGGAAGCTTTCCGAAAATGATCCGGTAATGAGAAAAGCCATTGCCTTCGCGCCAGGGTTAAGGCTGTTGAAACAGGATTTCTTTGAAACCCTCATATCTTTTATCATCTCACAGAACAACAACATACCGAGAATAAGAAGGATTATTGAATGCCTGTCAGAGAATTACGGGAAGCCCGTGGAATACAATGGGCGGATCCTGTACTCCTTCCCGGAAGCAAAGACGCTGGCTGCCCTTTCGGAAGAATCCCTCGGATGCATCAGGGCAGGTTACAGGGCCAAGTACATCATTTGCGCGTCCCGGCAGGCGCTGGAGCTTGATCCTGGCGCTTTATCCGGCATGGATTCCTCCGATGTGCGGGAGGAGCTTCTGAAGTTCTATGGTGTTGGCAGGAAGGTGGCGGACTGCATCGGGCTCTTCAGCGGGCTTATTCCCGACGCCTTCCCGGTGGACAGGTGGGTAAGGCGCGTAATGGCCGTTTTGTACCCGGAAAGCGGGAGAACCAATGAAGAAATCGCAGACTTTGCCCGCAGGAAGTTTGGACCGCTGGCCGGCATAGCCCAGCAATACCTGTTTTACTATGCAAGGGAAAACCGTATAGGCATTGACGGAACGGATGATCCGTGACCTTGTCCCATTCTGTTTCATCCATTTATCCCATCCCGTTTACAAGGACTTTAAACCTGTATCGGAAGAAGAATCCATATTTCCTCCCTGCTTTTCAATTCTTTGTTACAGTTTTGGGATGCATTTTGTTTACCCTGTTATAACATAAAATGCAGACGATTATACCTGAAAAGATTTATGGATTTTATTTACTTTGCCGGGAATTATGCTAATATATATAGTAAAGTATGGAAATTATGATTTATTCAGGATTATAAAATGAGTAAGGCAATAAAGGAGCAGGGTATTATGGTAAGAAAAAAGCGATATTCTCCCGTTTTTTTGCTCATGATCCTTTTTGTCTGCCTGGCCCTTGTGCTGACCGGATGTTCAAGGAGGACCGCAGGGACGGGAGGCGATGACGACCCGGAGAATACCCCGGAAGCAGTTGAAACCGAAACACCTTCACCTGAAGCTACCCCGACTTCATCACCCGATCCGAGCCCCGACCCTGTCACAGGTAGTGGACTTGATGTGAACCAGGTCAGGGTGTTCATGGACAGGAACCACCAGGATGAAAACGTGCTGGGCTGCTTTATTGAGGATTTTGACAGGGATGGCTCCGATGAAGCCGTGGTTGTGGCAGGAAGTTCCGATGATGATATATCAGGTTTTTATGTCCTCCGGCTCAAGGATGGCATATTGAGCCAGGTGGGTGAGTTGTCTGGTAATGACAACGGCTATTCGATAAGGAAAATAGAACCGGTTCGCTTTGCTGAAACCGATTTGACCTTTATCTGCGTTGAACTGACCAATTGGGTATCGCTGAGCGGTTTTGCCATCTATGAGATTTATGGGGAAGGGGTCCTTCAGTTGTTCGTCGCGGCTTCACCAACCGGCGCCGGGGAAGACGCGCTGCTTGATCTTGATGATGACGGGATCTATGACGGTTTTTATCAGAGAAGATGGAGCTATGACGTTTTCTATTATCCGATACACAGGCAGTTTCTCTGGATTGACGGCCTTCTCTACCCGGACATCTGCGATATAGAGCTTCCCGGGTACCCCGACGCCATTGAAGGTGTCATAACCGAATACCTTATCCTGAGCACCCTGGCCCTTGAAAACTGCCCGGCAGCCGATGACCGGATGGCCATGCTTTGCCCCAACCCCCCCGACATTGTGGTGCAAGACTCCCTGAGAGATCTATATCATGCGCTGAGCAACGAAGTTCTTGAGCTTGATGAAGGGTTGGGATTTGAGATCAGCCAGGAAGGGGATTCTGCCGAAGTACGGGTTTACGGCGCCGATTACTACGGGCAGGTGCATGAATTCACCTTCTCCATGGTCAGAAAAGACTACGGCTGGTGCATTGAAAGCATAAACTGATTGCCGCATGATACATCCTTACAGCTTGGCGGAAGGAATAATAAAGAGACTGTCACGCATGACAGTCTCTTTTTTGGTGACCCCAAGGGGATTCGAACCCCTGTTACGGCCTTGAAAGGGCCGTGTCTTAACCACTTGACCATGGGGCCTCAATTGGTAGCGGCGGTCGGATTTGAACCAACGACACTGCGGGTATGAACCGCATGCTCTAGCCACCTGAGCTACGCCGCCATGATTCCCGCGTTTCAACGCGCTTTTATAGTATAGCAAAGTCATGAAAGGGCGTCAATACTTTTTTAGTACCATTTCAGGCCGTTTCGGGCAGGGTCCGGCAGCAGTCCCAAACGGAACAAAATGCTGTCCGGTACGCTCAGCACCCGGCGCCTTGGGGCAGATGGCAAGGGCAGGTCCGCCGGCCCGGTCATTGCCGGGACAATATGGTTATGATCGGGTTTCATCCTAATATAATTAAGTAAGAGAAAGATTCCATGGATCAAGGTGGAGGCGGCTGTTTTGAAGATCAAGATCTTTTCCGGGGATGATGTCAGAACCCTGGAGACCATGGTGAACCGTTTTATCAGCAAAAAGCAGGTAATCGCGCTGAAACAGTCCGAATCGGTGGACAGCAACAACCGATGGAGGCTGACCATCACGGTTTTTTATGATGACTGCTACAGCTATGATTATGTAGATGAAGCATTCTTCAACAACACGTCGGTATGAATGTATCTTTCCCGGTTTCCCCGCGACAGGCCGCCTGCTTTGCTCTGAACTATTTGTCGCGCAACTGCGTATCATGATTATGTGTACAAACCTATGACACCATTTCGGGGGAGGATATGAAAGTTCTGATACTATGCGGCGGCCGGGGTATGAGGATGCACGAGCTGACCAGGGATATGCCAAAACCGCTCGTTCCCATAGCCGGCATGCCGATGCTCTGGCATATCATGAAGCTTTACAAGCATTATGGCTTTGATGATTTCATACTGCTGCTGGGTTACAGGGGAGACAGGATCAAGGAGTACTTTATGGATTACCCCTGGAAAAACCACAGCTTTATTCTTGATACCGAAAACAGCCGCATCACGCTTCTGGAAAAGGCCGAGGACTGGAAGATCACGTTCCTGGACACGGGCCTGGATACCCTGACCGGAGACAGGATCAGACAAGCGAAGGATTTCATTGGAAACGAAACATTTATGGCTACCTATGGGGATGGCCTGTCCGATATCAACCTTCGCAGGCTTCTGGCCTTTCACAGGGAAAAAGGCCTGGTTGCCACCGTTACAGGGATCAACAAGAAAAGCCAGTACGGCACCATGACGGTCCGGGATGGGATCGCCGATTCCTTTGCGGAAAAGGAAGGCCGGGAAGGTATTATCAACGGCGGCTTTTTTGTTTTTGAACCCGGCGTGTTCGACTACCTGTCCGCCGTTGTGCCAAACAGCCTTGAGAGGAACGCCCTGGCGGACCTGTCAAGGGACGGGCAGCTGGCTGTCTATTTGCATGACGGGTTCTGGTATGCCTGCGATACCTACTATGACATCATGACCATGAACAGGATGGCCGAGAACGGCATGGATCATTGGAGGGTTTGGAAATGAGCGGTTTTTGGAATGGAAGGCCGGTTTTTGTTACCGGCTGTACAGGTTTTTTGGGAAGCCATCTGGTAAAAACGCTGAAAGAAGAAGGAGCGGTCGTAACAGGCCTTGTACGGGACAGGACGGCACGCTCCGATATTTTGGGCGATGATGCGGATATCAGCCTGGTCCATGGATCACTGGAGGATTATCCCGTCTTGGAGCGGGTCCTGAACGAATATGAGATAGATACCGTATTCCATGTAGGGGCGCAGGCCATAGTCGGGACGGCCAACCGCAACCCCCTGTCCACCTTTGAGGCCAATATTCGCGGTACCTGGAATGTGCTGGAGGCCTGCAGGAGGAACCCGCTGGTCCGGAGGATCGTCGTGGCTTCCAGCGACAAGGCATACGGGGATCAGGCGGTCCTGCCATACAACGAGGATATGCCGCTTATGGGCAGGCACCCCTATGACGTGTCAAAAAGCTGCGCAGACCTGATTGCTCAGGCTTATCATAAAACATACGGGCTTCCGGTCTGCATAACCCGCTGCGGCAATCTTTTCGGAGAGGGGGATACCAACTTCAGCAGGATAATCCCCCAGACCATCCGAAGCATAATCAGGGGGGAGGCGCCGATTATCCGCAGCGACGGAACCTATATCAGGGATTATTTTTATGTGGGGGACGCGGTAAGCGCCTATATGCTCCTGGCCGAAAAGATGGAAAGCAAAGGGCTCTTCGGCGAAGCCTTCAACTTCAGCAACGAGGTCCAGGTCACGGTGTTGGAACTGGTCCGCAGGATCCTTGACATAATGGGCTCGGACCTGGAGCCGGTTATCCTGAACCAGGCAGGCAATGAGATCAGGCACCAGTACCTTGACGCATCAAAGTCTAAAAGGCTCTTGGGGTGGGCGCCGGGATACAGCCTTGATGAAGGGCTCAGGAGAACAATCGAATGGTACAAGGCATATTTTGCAAAAATCAGCTTCAATGGCGCTTCGGAGAGTGACGCGGTATGAAGGAACAGGTCTTTTGCACAGTGATTTCCAGGTTCAGGCTCTACCAGGCCATTGCCCTGTTCTGCTCGCTGAATGAGGTTATAAAGAACCATATAATCTATGTGCTCTGCGTGGACGACGAAACGCACCGGCTCATCAGCAGGATGGGCTGGCAGCGCATAAGGCTGCTTCATATATGCGAACTCAGGAACGAACCCCTGGACCGGCTCAAAAAAAACCGCAGGATAAACGAGTATTGCTGGACGCTGAAGCCGCTCCTGATCGAGGCGGTATTTTCACGCGACCCCGATATTGACAGGGTGACCTTCGTGGATGCGGATCTCTTTTTCTTTTCAGATCCGTCTGTTATATTCGGAAACCAGCCCCACTGTTCGGTGCTGCTGTCCCGCGGAGATATAGTCATCCCGTCCCTTGAGCCCGAAAACAAGAAAAAACTCCAGGCCCTTTTAGGCAGGTACAATTCGGGGTTCATCAGCTTCAAACGTGATGAAACAGGCCTTGAATGCCTCAGATGGTGGAAGACTCGCTGCCTGGAGTCCTGTGTAAGCAAGCCCGAGGCAGGCCTTTTCGGCGACCAGAAATACCTGGACGACATGCCCCTGAAATTCCCGAATGTTTGCGAGATCCAGACCCCGGGCGTCAATATCGGCCACTGGAACCGCGCACTGTATCATTACTCGATTGTCGACGGAAAGATCATGGCAGGCGGGGACAGGCTGATCTGTTATCATTTCAGCGGTTTCAGGGTGCTTAAGGGCAACAGGATAATAATGATCCATGAGCAGAAATCGGTTGATCCGCCGTTTTTCTACTACATTTACCTCCACATCCTGCAGGATGTAATACGCAAAATAAGCCTTATAGATCCCGGATTCGACGGCTGTTCGGATGCCCAGGACCTGGCGAGGAAGGAGAGTGAAAAGAATTGAGAGCGAGCATTATAATACCCTCCTGGAATGCCAGGGAAAGGCTGTACCTTAACCTCGTGGCGCTGAACAACCAGGATTACCAGGGCGACGATGTGGAGATCATCGTGGTGGACAACGGGTCCAATGACCGCACCATGGATATGTTGAATGATTTCAAGGCAAGGTTTCCCATGAGGGTTATCCGCCTTGAGGAAAACCGGGGCATCGCGCGCGGGCGCAACCAGGGCATACTTGAAGCCCAGGGCGACATACTCATATTTCATGACAGCGATATGATCGCCTCAAGGGACTTTGTAAGCAAGCATATCCAGGCCCATGAGAAGGAGGATGGCCTGGTAGTCTGCGGCCTGTTCTGGAAGCGCATCTATTCCTATTTCTACAAAAGGTTCAGCCTTGAGCAGATGGCAAGATTCGAGCGAATAACCGGGAATGTAAGGGAACCCGGCAACCCGCCCCAGGACCGGACGCCCCTCATATCCGAAGCCGATGTGCTGGACGAAAGCTACATGAAATACAGCTTTGACCTTGACCTTCCATTCATCGTGGACCTGAAGCAGGTGCTGAAGAAATACGGAAGTTCCCTTGAGGGATATAACCTGCCCTGGCGCTTTTTCATAACCAACAACCTTTCGGCGCCCAGGGACAGGGTGCTGGGCGTGGGTATGTTTGACGAAGGCATTGTCCGGTACGGCTATGAAGATTACGACCTGGGCATCAGGCTGTTCAAGGACGGATGCCGGTTTGTAATGGCGGAGGATATCATGAGCTGCCACCAGGAGCATCCTGCCAACTTCACCTGGGTGGACGTGGTGGAGAACGTGACATATATCTGCGAGAAGTATAACCATATCTATTTCCTGGATATGCAGATGGTCTGTCTCCAGGAAGCATTGAAGACCGACTCCGGCAGGATCAACCTTGTGGCTGGCGATATAAACCGGCTGCTGCCGGAGAAGGAGAGCCACCAGATCCTGCGGGTGTTTCTCGAACTGCTTAATATTATCCGGAAGAGCCGCTACAAGCCCTATAAAGGACCGTCACCGGAAACCATACTGGGCGTCGCCGACAATATCCCGCTCATCATCCGCCAGACAAGGGAATGGATTGATGCGGGCAAGGCGATACATTTTGTCGGGATGCTCCGCGATCTTTTGAAGATGGCTCTCAACATCGAACTGGGACCCAGGATAGGCCTGAATATATAGACAGGGAGTTTTGCGTATGGATGCTTACCACTTTACCACCGTTGTTTCCAGGGACCACCTGTACAAGTTCCTTGCCATGAATTCCTCACTGCAGGAGAACGCCGGAGACTACAAACTGTATGTGCTGTGCGCCGATGACGAGGTATATGATGTTCTCCGGGCGATCCCGTTCAGAAACATTGTTTTGTTACGGCTCCAGGAGATTGAGGACGAAACGCTTCGTGAAGCCAGGGCCAACCGGCTGTTCCATGCATATTGCTGGACCCTGAAGCCCGTGTTTCTGAACCATGTGCTGCAATTCTTTCCCGACGCGCATTATTTCGCCCATCTCGACGCGGACCTCTTCTTTTTCTCGAATCCCGCCGCCATCTTTGCGGAAAAGCCTGACGCATCCCTGTACCTGACCCACCACAGGAACTCGAAGAACTTCGAGCACTTCTACGCCATCACCGGTATCTATAATACCGGGTTTGTGGGGTGCAGGAGGGACGGCACAAGCCTTGCCGCCATAAAAGAGTGGGCGGAAAAATGCATAGCCCACTGCCCCATCAAGGAAGAACCGCAGCGAAGGCTGTTCGGCGACCAGAGGTACGTGGAGGACTGGCCCGGAAAGTACGAAAACCTACATATAGTGACATCCATCGGGGCAAACGCCGCCCTGTGGAACATCACAAACTACAGGGTAAGCAGGAAAGGCGGCCAGGTCCTTCTTAACAATGTCCCGCTGATCTTCTACCATTTCTCGGGGCTCTCCATCATAAGCCGGTATGAGTTCAACCTGTGCTGGTACTACCATATCAATGATGATAAGGTGGTATCGCTGATCTACCACCCATACCTTGAAAGGCTCTCCGCCGCCATCGGCGGGGTAAAAGAATTCTTCCCTTGGTTCAAATGGGGCTTCTCCGACCGCAAGTCGGTGCCCAATACGCATTTCTATGTATTAGGCTAGCCAGGGGGACGGTTCCTCTGGCTAGCCCGGTGAGCCAAACCAGAGGAACCGTCCCCTTGGCTAGTC
>JAAXZX010000059.1 GCA_012719645.1 Clostridiaceae bacterium | reverse complement strand
TCCAGGATATAGCCCACCTTCAGGATAAGCATCAGGACTATGGTGGGAGCAAGCCCGGGCAGGGTTATATGCCATATCTGGCGGAGCTTTCCCGCTCCATCAACGCGGGCCGCTTCATAGAGTGTGGGGTCAATAGCCGTGATGGCTGCAAGATAAATAACGGTGTTCCACCCGATTTCCTTCCAGCCCTCGGTGAATACCAAAAGTCCCCTGAATACCTTTGTGTCCGAGAAAAAGCTGATCCTCTCATATCCAAGGGCTGCCAGAGCGTTGTTGACAATGCCGTAGGTCCCCAATAACGAATAGAATATGCCGAATACGATAACCCACGAGAAGAAATAAGGGACGTAAATGGATGTCTGGCAAAGCTTTTTATAGGCCACATGCCGGATCTCATTGAGCATGATGGCGCAAATAATGGGTATCGGAAACAGGAACAGGATCTTATACCCGTTAATGATCAAGGTGTTCATCAGCACCTTAACGAACTGTGAGCTTGCAAAAAGGCGCTTAAAGTGCTCAAAGCCCACCCATTCGCTCTTGGTTATGGCGTCTATGGGATTGCTTCCCGCAAAGATGCTGTAGTCCTTGAAAGCAATGGTAAGACCATACAAGGGCAGGAATTTGTATACGATCAGGAAGAAAAGGCCGGGAATAAGCATCAGGTACAGGAGATAATGGTCCTTGAAGTATGAAAAAAATCCGTATGGTTTCCGGGGTTTAATCCCCGGTTTTATCCTTGCGGTAACACTTTTCATAAAGACACTCCTCATCAGATTCCATAGAACCAGGATTGATCAGTCACGGAAGGCCGGAAAACAGGCTGCTGAAGCTCCAACAATGTCTGAAAATGCGTATGTGACTGGTTCCTAAGGTTAGTATAGCATCGGCTTTATGACAAATTGAATAATCCGATTTTCATATTCCTTGTCCTAATCTGTTGTCTTTGACGAAAACGGATACAATATTATACAGGAAATTCATATATGCCCATTTTTCCTGTAAAATCATACTAAACGGCCATTGTTATTGTGCTGAATTTGGTGTAATATTGCCATACCCCGGCAATATCATGCCGGGACGCGGTCCCGGGCCTCAATTGGCGCCCGGCTGCAACGGCCTTTTATGACATGACGATCTGTAAGTTGTTCCGGTAAAGGCTTCGTACCCATATTGCGAATTGGGGCAGAAAGGATATGATTATGGCAATGAAGACAACCTTCACGACATTCAGCCGGGGACGGAGGAAGGCTGTTTCAAAGGCAACGACATCTTAACGGCGGTCCCCACGTTCAGTTCGGAGGAGATGGAAAGGCCGCAGTTGTCACCGCCGAACAGCTTGAGCCTTTCGTCAACGTTGGACAGACCATATCCTTCCGTGCTGCCGTTATATATATTGCTGACAACAGTTTTAAGCTGTTCCTGCGTCATTCCTATTCCATTGTCCTTTACGATGATCTCAAGACTGCCTTCCTTCTGCCTGGCTGAGATCTCCACTGTCCCGCTTCCGTTTTCACTGTGCATGATCCCATGCTGAAGGGCGTTCTCAACGATAGGCTGCAGCAACAGTTTTGGTATAAGGCAGTCTTCCACAGCGGGATCAATCTCATATTTGACCTCAAATTTCCCCTTGAACCTTTTCTGCATAATACCCAGGTAAGCACGGACAAGCTCCATCTCTTCCCTTAGCCTCACAACATCCTTTCCCTTGCTGAGACTAAGGCGGAAGTACTTGGAGAATGCGTTGAGCATCCATACGCTGTCCTCGGTCACGCCTTCAAGGACCATCCATTTGATGGCATCCAGCGTATTGTACAAAAAATGTGGATTGATCTGTGCCTGGAGGGCTTTAAGCTGGTAATCCCTGGCCTTTAGCTCCGCCTGGTATGACTGTTCCAGCAACGTTTTAATCGTGACCACCAGCTGGTTGGCGTTGCTCTCCAGGACGGACAGAGGGTCTTTGTCCCTGAGATCCCTGGTGACGAGAGAATGTGCCTTTTCAAGGCCATTGGCATTGATTTCATTGATAGCTTTGTTTATCCGTCTCACTGTCTTCTCAACCACGAAGGAGTAGATCAGGATCAGGGCGACCGCAATGACCAACAGAAGTGCCATTGTCAAAAGCGCCTGAGAGAGATTGAACGAAAAGGCATCGGTGCCGTAAATAACTGAAGCAGGCAGCCGCATCACAAGATACCAGTCCACTGCGTCGAGTTTTGCGAAAGCCAGCAGGTGTTCGCCGGTCGTCAGGCTGCCGGTCATCTGTGCCGGACCTGTGCCCAGCATTGCTTCCAATTCGTCGTCCGTAAGTCCTTTTTTTCCAATAAGGTTGCTGTTGGGATGGGAAAGGATCACACCATCGGAGTTTATGAGGTATATTTCCTCGTTGACATTTATGCCTGCAGTGAATACTTTGCTGATCCTGGTCTCCTCGATATCCAGCTGGAGCACACTGGCTATTTCATCGTAATTGGTCCTGCTGGATATGGTAACACGGCAGGATACGACATTGGAATGGCCTACTTCTTCATAGATCATCGCGCCATGGGTTTCCAGCCAGACAACACCTCGCTGGAAGGCTGTTTCCGGCTGCTGGAACTCGTGGAGATCCAGCAGGGAGTAAAAGTTGTCACGCTGGTTGGCATAAATCTTGTCATCCGGTACAAACAGGCGCACCTTGCTTATCATATGCTTGCCTTCAAAGGCCCGTACAAGAAGCTTCAACTCGCTGAACTCGTTCAACTGTTCCTGCAGGTCTGTGCTGCCGCTGGAAATGTAGGGATATGCTGCGCTGAGTATGGAAAGAGCGCTTTCGGTAATCTGCTCAAAACGGTAATCAAGGTTGTTCTTAAGCTGGGTTATGGCAAGCCGCATATTGCTTGATACTTCATTTTTCACCACTTTTTCCGAGTAGTTGGCATAAAGCCTCAGGATCAGTATTATGGGTATAAGCACGCTTATGACAAACAAAATAATGGCACGTTTGGATAAGCGCATTTTGCCAATTGACATTATGATCCTGGTAATCCTGGGAAACCTGATCCGAAGCATTTTTTATCCTTTCATGGAAGCCCTGCCTGGTCAATTCTTTGAAGACAGCGCCATGTTTCTGTACTCGCTGGGCGAAATCCCCACATATTTCTTGAACAGGCGGGAGAAGTAGCTCGGCGACAAATACCCCACTTCATAACAGACGTCATACAGTTTGATGTTGGAATCGGCCAAAAGCTGCTTTGCCTTTTCCAGCCGTGTCATTGTCAGGTACTCGTTAATGGTTGAGCCCGTGGTCTGTTTGAACAGCACACAAAGATATGTTGGTGTAAGGTAAACCTCTTCGGCCAGCGTGCTTATGGAGATCTGTTCCTTATAACGCTCCTCGATCATCCTGCGCACCTGGTCAATAATGGCATTGGAATGGGTTTTACTCAGGTTCTGCATCAGGGATGCCACCTGGGTATACATGCTCTGTATGAAATCGCATTGCTCATGGAAGTCCTTGCAGCACAGGAACTGTTCCAGGATTGCGCGCTGATTGGAGTAGGCGTTCTCCGTCCTGACCTTCAGGTCGTTTATAATCCCTGAAGGCAAAAGCAGCAAATAAATCATTAAATTCTGCTGGTCGTTATGGTCGAATTCTTCGCCGATCCTGGCAAAAAGTTCGTTAAGAACATCGGCAATCCTTTCGGTGTCGCCCTGGCTCAGGCATTCCAGGAGGTCCTTCCTGGCCTTTTCCCTGAAGTCCTTCATTTCGGAGTCGGTTACGTATTTGTCTATTGATATGGGCAGCTTGTCGTCCAGGAGATACCGGTTGCTTATGGCATTCACAGCATTCGTGTAGGCGGTTTTTATATTCTTCAGACCAGTGAACATGCTGCTTATTCCGATATACACCGATCCGTCCATGTAATCCCTGATAAAGGTCTGGATTTCTTCCGAAACCTGGAGCAGTTTATCCTCGTAGCCTTCCTCATCGAGGGAAATGATCATCACATATTCGCTGGTCCTGCTCTTGAAACAGACCGCCTCACCGTACTTCATGCCGATTTTCCTGCATTCTTCCTGGATCTTCAGGGATATGAGCTGCCGCTCCCGTTCAGTCATGCCGCTGTATAGGCTGTAATATCGCTGAAGCTGAAGCACCAGCACGCAGTAGCTTCTTTCATCATCAAGGGGTATGTTCAGGAACTCCATACGTTCCCTGATGTTGGCCTGGTCTTCGGGATCATCCCTGATGAGAGTCAGAAGCAGCCTTTCCTGCAAAAGAGGGAAACTCTGGTTCAGAAGTTCTTCCATGTCGGCCAGTTCTTTTTTGCGCGCGTTTTCAGCATCCATGATTTTAACGACGCGGCTGACCGTTTCCCTGAGTTCATCAAGATCAATGGACTTGAGTATATAGTCGATGGCATCCACCTTCAGGGCTTTCTTGAGATAGGCAACATCATCATAACCGCTCACAAAGATGATCTTTACGTCAGGATAAAGCTCCCGGACATGGGTGGCCAATGTGATGCCATCCATATGGGGCATGCGTACATCTGTTATCAGGAGATCAATCGGGTTCTCCCGCACATACTGGTACGCTTTCTGCCCGTCCGGGAAATCGCCGAGTATTTCGATATTGTATTCGCTCCAGTCAAAATACTTCCTGAGGCCTTTGCATACCAGTTCCTCATCATCAACAATAATCGCCCTGTACATTCAAGCCTCCAATCTTAAATCTTTACGGCTCCTTTCAGTTCCAGCCTGCCGCTTCCCCGAATTTATACGACCTTTTTACGGATTCCTTCTCAAAATAACCCTATAAGTAATAATTTACCACCAAAACAGGCTGCCTCACCGGCAGCCTGTCATTTTGCATTCGGTTACCGGACATCGCTGAAACTTTTATCAATGCCGGCAAACCACCTGTTCCGAACAAACCATCAGAATACTATGGCAACTTTCAGGTCACCGTATTTTCCCGTTGCATATTCAAATGCCGTTTCCCATTCCTCAATGGGGAAGGTTCTTGAGACCACGCCGTTTGTCTTGAGCTTGCCGTTGGCTATATTCTCTATGACAAATGGATAGCAATACGGGCTCAGGTGAGAACCTAAAACGTCCAGTTCCTTGCGGTCGCCG
>JAAXZX010000058.1 GCA_012719645.1 Clostridiaceae bacterium | reverse complement strand
TTCATAAATTTCGCATACAATCATAATTGCAGGTTACCTCTCTTCTGTTGGTTATGTTTGATTGTGTGGTTACTTGAAAACTATACCACATCGAGTAGGTAACTTGCTTTTTTATTCCTACATAAACTTTACACTATGACCAATTGCTTGCAGGATCATGGCTTATGGATGAACGCATCCCGCGGTTCAGGATTCGTTCAAACAGCATAATTTATTTACCTAATATGCTAACAAACAACATATTAAACATTGTTTCAATGGTATATTATTGTTATTGCGTATAATTCTATAGTCTCCATTATTTCATGAGATCCAGGTGGTGCTTATGGGTAAGAAGTTACGGATGATTTCGGCAATACTGCTTTCCATATTACTGGTTATCCTGGCGGCCTGCCAGAGACAGGCATCCCAGGAAGATGAACTGAAGCTCCCATCCATTACCGTTCCCAATGGCAAAATGCTTCATGTAAAGCAGGTGGTGGAATTCTACGATGCTGAGGGAACCCCGTTCCCCCGCTATTTCGAGCTTTATGTCTCAGGTAAGGAAAATACGGCATTGGAACTCGACTCCGAAGGAAACGTCATTCAAATCTATCGTGATACCGGCTCTAAACACTTCAGTTATGATCCGGAGTCAAAGTACGCCGTTGAGTATCCTGCCAGCGCCATATTCTCCATAAACCCGTCGGACCTGGCGGATTACGGAATGGCGCAGGCCGCCGGGGGCGTACCATATCAATACTCCGGCAGAAACTGCACGGCGTATATGTTGCCAGGAAAGGACCAGAGCGATGACATCCGCATGTATGTGGATGATGAAACAGGATTCGTGCTTTTCTGCGATGCCCCGCTGTTCTGTGTCAAAACCGCTGGGATAGAAGTCCTGCCATATGATGCGGAATACTTTGTCGTGCCGGATGATCTGATATTTGACAGGTAAGATAAAGCAGATCGGAGCAAGGAGGGTTTGTGATGCTTGGAATAAAAAAACTTGTTATAGTACTGATCTGTATTACCCTGGCTCTGTCAGCATACACGCCTGCTTCTCTGGCAGCCCCTGAGCCTGTTACCCGCGGAGAGGTTATAAGGGACACAACCGTATACCGGGGCAAAGGCGAGGATTTCCCGGTCATAGGCGAATTGCAGGCCGGTGATGAGATCGACGTTTACGAATATGATGATGAATGGGTATTGACACGTTATGAGGCCGCCATCACCTATGAGGGTGAAACCGGCCTGTACGAGTTCTACGGCTATGTGAAGCGGAATGATGTGGACATTGACACACCTCTTATGCAGTCGACAAATATCCGCACTAATCAATCCAGGCCCGGAAAACGGCAGGGTAACCCGCCGCCGCTGCCCGGGGTATCGGGTAAGAAACCCTCCCAAGGTAATGAAACTGATCCGCCTGGGTCCGATTCAACGGAGGAGCCCGAAAATCCCCAACCTACCATCCCGGTGGAGGACCTGACGGAATATGACTGGATAATCCGCACCCCGGGTACCTGCAAGAAGGACTTCCTCTTTGAGGAAGGCAAGGTCAGGTTTACGGTCCAGTTCGACATGATGGTCATAAAGTTCGGCGGTTACACGGCAAGCTCCCTTCCCGTCTATAACGATGGCAACCATAATCCTTATACAGGCTATGTTTCTTTCAGCCTGAAGCAAGACATGTCCGAAACAATATCCCAGGTGGGCATTGAACATCTTGAAGGAGTGGGAGGCATAAACCTCAATGCGTTCAACGGTGATGCGAGGTTTTTCATTGATTCCCCCGTCGATGACGGCACAAGGGCTATCTTTACCGTCGATACCATTACTACCGGTACGGTTGACCCAACCATCAGAGACTATAATATGGGAATAGAAATGGGCGGAGAGCTCTTCAACTCCTCGGTAAGAATGCCCCTGGACATCAGGCTTGAACCCAGTGCCGACGGATACAAACTGGTTGTCCTCAATATGAAACCGGGCGGCGGAGATGTCGATTTCCCGGCCATGCTGGAAAAAATACCGTTAAGCGATACTGAAAAGGCTGAACGCGAACGCATCCAGAAGGAGAAGAACGATGAACTGACCAGGAAAGCCCAGGAGCTTTGGAGGAAGGTAAAGAAAAGCATCCAGGATGACTTGCGTGAAAAACTGGAAAATGAATCAGGCGGTACCGAACCCCCCGATGGCTATCCTTCCATATCGCCGCTGGTACCCAAGAACGACGGCGGCTCGGGCAGCAGCGACCCTGATGACTACCCGTCCATTCCGCCACTGGTACCCAAGAATGACGGCGGCTCGGGCAGCAGTGACCCCGATGACTACCCGTCCATACCGCCACTGGTGCCCAAAAATGACGGCAGCTCAAGCGGCAGCAACCCCGATGACTACCCATCCATACCGCCACTGGTGCCCAGGCCTCAAACAGGCGGCGGAACGAATGAAGAGCCTGACTTCTTCCCCGACAGGAATTAGTTATGTCTGAAAGGGGTGATACAGGATGAAGAAACTGGTTCTTTCAATCATTCTCACTGTTGTTCTCATGACGGGCTGCGGCACAACCGGCGGCAAAACGGCTGGCGGCAAGCTTGCAGACAGTGAGGTATTAAAGGATGTTCCGAAAGAGGACCTGGTCTTTTCCGGCCAGTTCAGCACCGTTTCAGAATATCCCATGAGCTATGAAAACATTGAAGCGCTGTACCTGGTCTCGCTGGCAGAGCCTGAGCCGTTGGAAGTGCAGGAGGGCTCAGGAGCCGGAGGTTCATTGATAAATGATTACCTGGGCATTAAGACAGACTGGCCTGCGGAGTACCTGCACCCGGATATGCCTGTTTATACATGGGGCAAGATAACCGGCTGGAACACATGGGGTCCCGAAAACCCATACAACCTTTTCATCATAATCAAGAATACAAGCGAGGCGGACCTGGAGGAATACAGGAGGGAGCTTGAAGCAAGAGGTTTTTCCGGAAGTTCCGACTATTACAAAAAGGACGATTTTTCCATAGAATTTCAGTTTAACTCAAAGAGTACTCTCCAGATAAGCTCTTACAGGATTGAAACCATGGATTGGCCAGACGAACTGGCGTTCATGCCTCCGCCGGAAAAGGGAAAACTTGTTGATTTCACATTAACCGACGGGGAGGACAGCGTCTACGGCGAATTATTCTTCACGGACATGACCGAGGATGATGTCCTCGCATACGAAGAACTTCTTTTGGAAGCCGGATTTACACGGACGGATTACTTGTCCTACTCCATCGATAATGTGAGTTTTGACGGGAAAAAATACGGCGAATTCAGCGGGTTTTTCGAAGGGTATTCAGAGGATGAATGGCTATTCTATTACGACCTGGAATATTGACATGAACCCGGCAAAAAAGGCCTCCAAGGCCTTTTTTTGCCGGGTTTAGCTTCACTTCTCCGCCGCGGCGAGACCGAACCTTCTCTCCGCAGATATAACGGTTTGCCTTATCAGGCTGCTTATGGTCATAGGCCCCACTCCGCCGGGAACCGGGGTATAAGCCGAGCATTTGGCTATGGCATTCTTAAGGTCTATATCGCCTATATTGCCGGGATTGTAGCCCGCATCCACAAGGACACAGCCCTCTTTTACCCAGTCAGCCTGGACAAACTCGGGCTTTCCTACAGCCGCGACTACAATATCGGCCCTCCTTACCACCTCGGGCAGGTTCTTCGTCCTGGAATGGCATATGGTCACCGTGGCGTTCTCATTCAGCAGCATCATGGCAACAGGCTTGCCCAGAATGGGGCTTCTGCCGATCACCACAGCTTCCCTCCCCTCCATGGGGATATTGTAGTGCTTCAGCAGGGAAATGATTCCAAGGGGCGTCGCGCTTTTAAAAGCATCCATCTGCATGGACATGCGTCCGAAAGTGTTGGTGTTGACGCCGTCCACATCCTTTGTGATGTCTATGCTGTTAAAACAGGCCATTTCGTCTATATGCCGCGGGACGGGATGCTGGAGCAGTATCCCGTGAACGTTCGGGTCTTCGTTCAGTTCCTGGATCTGCCTGATCACGTCATCGGTGGTGCTGTCCTCAGGCATCTCGATTTTAAGGGGGCGGATGCCCACCCGGTTGCAGGCATTGCCTTTCATCCTGACATAAGTAACCGAAGCCGGGTCATTGCCTACGATTATGGTGGCAAGAACAGGAACGGAACCTGTTATATCCCTAATCCTCTGAACTCTTGCCTGGAGTTCCTGTTCAATGCTTTTTGCCAGCGCCTTGCCGTCGAGAATCATGGGTGTTTGCATGAATGAAATCCTCCTTTAGTGTTGAATCTATGTATTTTAATATACCTCACGCCGGTTTATAAACCCAGGATATAAAAGACATAGATCGTTCCGCCGATAATAAGGGCATTACCCGCAATCAGCAGGAGAATCTTTGCCACCCTGCTGAAATTGGACAGATGTATCAGCATGCAGGCTGCATTAAAAATAATCATATTGAGCAGTACAAGCAATATTTTAGCAACGAGGTCCATTATTGCATCCTCCCCCCTGGTTCCTCAATACTGCCCGGCTGCGTGTCCGGAACGGCACCCTGACCTTTTCGGCATCACCGGATCCAGGCTTCAGCCATCATTGTGGTCCTGGGTTTCATCCCTGATCCAATCCTCTTTATTCATTGTTCCTGATGTAAAACGCTTTGTCCCGTGGGTTCTTATTATTATCTGAATTATCCTGACAATGCCCAGGATTGTGGTGCCAACGCCAATCGCAACATATATAAATCCGAAATTGAAGGAACCGAAAAGAAAATCCGAGTACATGTAAATGGAAGAAATGGTCCAAATCACCCCGAATAATGTAAATACAGACCATGTTATAATTGAGAAGCCAATATCCCATCTGTCATCAGGCTCGTGCATCCGCATAACCTCCGGTGGTGCGGCATAAAGCGCCGGCAATCTTTTTTCTCATATTATACCATATTACATCATTCTTTTCTTGAATATGCCAGCAGGATTTTCCATGCAGACTATGCCTATTTATAAAAGCTTGCGCTGTAAAACCGCATCACTCGCAGCCGGGAGTACTGGCCCGGCTGCATGGCAAACCAGCTCAAAGGCTCGTCAAGCCTGTCATAGCTGTGGCAGCATATCAGGATATCATTCCAGGTCCGCCCGGCTTTCGTCACATAGACGCTGTGCCCATACTGGCCGGGTATGTAGGATTGGACAACCATCTGGAGAACATCACCCTCGCGGATGATCCCGGGTGAAACGCTTTCCCAGGTACCTTCGGCTATTTTCGCCGCCCGCGGCCCAAAGCCTTTATCAGACAGCGCATATGTATAAAACTCCGCGACCCTGCACCATTTGCCGGAGCCGCTAAAATCGGGCGAACCGTACCAGACGAAGGGAGCCATCCTGATATGGCTTTTTATCCTGGAGCGGTTGGCCTCAATTGTTTTCGGATCCGTTCCTTCTATCCAGCCGCCATATCCGGCCCATACGCACTGGCTCACAAAATTGGCGCAGTCATTGCCGTCGCTGTAGTAGAATAGCCGATCCTGACGGGGCACCCGGTCATACAGGGCGTATGCCCTGGCATATGCCGTCGCGTTTTTGGGGTTATATGGAAATACCATCCTGACCACCTTCACAATAATCTATTGCCAGGATGCGGATTTATGACTTAATCCCTGATTGGACCGTTCTTCCCATGCGTCACACAAAACCCTGCCCGATAATATAATACTACTGTGATATTCAGACAGGCTGATGAAATAAATCCAGGAAACAGGTGATTAAAATGCCTCTGTCCACAAGGGAACTCTTTGCACGGCTTATAAAATGCGAGGCTGAAGGCGAAGGAATAAACGGCATGCGGGCTGTAGCTTCGGTTATCATGAACAGGGTTCATGTACCCTACGGCGAATACCTGAGGGCCAACCAGGGCGACCTGCGCAGGGTGATATTCCAGCCCAGGCAGTTTACATGCGTGATGGAGGAAGTCTACAGTCAGTACAATCCGCAGAACATCTACAATATGCGCCCGGATGACCTGCATTACGAGATAGCGGACTGGGCCCTTGCAGGCAATATTTTGCTTGGCGTGGACAGTTGCCTGTGGTACTACAACCCATTCAGTCCGAACTGCGCAACCTACTTTCCCCCGACGGGAACGGGAGTAATCCATAACAGGATAGGACAGCACTGCTTTTATACCCCGACTGAAAGATATGCACAGACATAACCTTATGAAAGGAGACATCCAGCATGGACAACAGCAACCTTGATGCCAAAACGCCCCGACTGAATCCTTACGATGCCCCGGCAGGCCAGATGAAACAGAAACGGGAAAAGCTTCCCCCATCGCCCATGGAAGGGGCAGGAAACCAGGCGCCGTACCACGCACCGAATCCTTCACCGCCGTCAGCCGGTGGATATCCCTCTGCCATGGGCGCCATGGACCCCTATATGCCCGACATGGCAGGCATGTATGATGGGTATCCCTATGGAAGCTGCATGACTGCAGGTTACCCTGCCTCAGGAATGCAGGGAATGGGCTACCGCACCTCAAGCACGCCAATGACAGGCCTTCCAATAACAGGCATGGCCGGGACAGGTTTGGCTGCGGCAGGCATGCCTTCTGCAAGGCAGCCAGCAGCACAGGCTATGCCGGAAATGCCCGCCGGAATGCCCTCCGCGGGAGCAGCCGGACTTGCGCCGCTTACCCCCTTCAACCAGCCAATACCGGTTACTACCGAAAGCACTCTCTATATCAATGGGTTTTTAAGGACCATGATTGGCAGAAGAGTCACGGTGGAGTTTCTTATAGGAACAAATACCTTTGTCGACAGGACCGGGATCCTTCTTGCCGTAGGCGCAAATTACATCGTAATAAACGAGGTGGAAACAGACGATATCCTGATATGCGACTTCTTCTCCATAAAGTTTGTCAAGGTTTATTACTGAGCCTTCACCGTACAGGGCCGGGCATGGGTTCTCGGCCCGCAACAAGAGTTCTGGAGCCCAGGCGGCTCTTTTTTTATATTGTAATGGTAATCCCTATATATACTTTTATATATACTTTACGGCTGCAGAACCAGATTCATTGGCTAAACATCATCAGCCTGTTCCGTCCGCACCCTGGTTAAAACTCTTTTTGAACTCTTCCATATCGGTTATCGGCTGCTGGCAGGCAAAATCACGGCAGATATAGGCTGTAGGTCTGCCATCGATTGCCCGGTATTCATTGAGGAATGGGATGACACTGGCTAATTCCCTATGTTTATCGGTATACAGGATGCTGCTTACAAAGGGATCGGGGCTTTCGTTTATTATCCGAATCATCCTCCGTACTTCTTCTGTTTCGTTAGCGGCTGCGATGATAACCTCCCTGGGTTTTGCCTTAAAGAATAAAAGGGCGGACAGAAAAAGCGCATGGGAATGGGGTGAAAGGGAAACCTCCCGGTTGAACGCGTCAAAAATCTTTTGGGCAAGGTCGGTCAGGTCCGCTCTCCCTGTCAGCTGGGACAGCCTCAGGAAATTCAGGGCTGCGACTGAGTTTGCCGAGGGAATTGCCCCGTCATATACTTCCTTGGGACGCATTATCAGCTTTTCGGCATCCTCACCGTACAGGAACAGTCCCCCGTCCTGCCCGTCCCAGAAAAGCTTCAGCAGGTCGTCATTCAATTCCAGCGCTTTTTTAAGATACTCGGGCTTGAATGTTGTTTCATACAGTTCCAGGAGTCCCCATACCAGGAAGGCATAATCATCCGCATAGGCGAGGATGGCTGCCGAGTCGTCCCTCCAGGAGGTCATAAGCCTTCCGTCCTCCCTCACCATCTTCTCCATAATGAAATGGCATGCCCTCTCTGCCGCTTTGGTATACCGCGCATCGTCAAGAATCCTTCCTCCCATGGCCAGGGCAGCTATCATAAGCCCGTTCCAGGAGGTAAGAACCTTATCATCCTTAAAGGGATGGGTCCTCTGTTCCCTGTATTGGAACAAACGCTCCCTGCAGATTTCGATGAACTCCATGTCGGACTCGGAAGCCTGTATGTTTATCCTGTTGGGTATGTTTTTCCCTTCAAAATTACCTCTTTCTGTTATATCAAACAACCCGGCGAAACGCTCCCCGTCCTTGTCTCCAAGTACCTTTATAACCTCGTCAAGGGTCCACAGGTAGAACCTGCCTTCTTCACCTTCCGAGTCTGCATCCTCCGCAGACCAGAACGCCCCCTCAGGGGAGGTCATGTCCCTGAGAACGTAGGTAAAAACCTTCTTTGCCGCATCGGCATACTTTTCTTTTCGAACAGCCCTGTAGGCCTCAAGATATGCGATAGCCAGAAGCGCATTGTCATAGAGCATCTTTTCGAAGTGAGGCACCAGCCATTTGCTGTCGGTGGAATACCGGGAGAATCCAAAGCCTATATGGTCAAAGATCCCGCCGCGATACATGGCATCCAGTGTCTTCTCGACAATTGAAAGGGCGGCACTGTCTTTATATACATACCTATAGCGCAGGAGAAAGATCAGGTTATGGGGCGTCGGGAACTTCGGAGAACTTCCGAAACCCCCGTACGCATTGTCAAAGCTCATGCGGAAGACTTCATATGCCCTAATGATCAGTTCGTCATGATCCATAACCATGTCACCGGCAACCTTCTCCTGCATGGCCTCAACAACCTTTTCGGCACTGCCGGTCAGATCTTCCCTCCGCTCCTTCCACAGGGCATGCACCCTTTTCAGGATGGTCAAAAGGCCCGGCATACCCATCCTGTCGGTTTTCGGGAAATAGGTCCCGGTATAGAAGGGTTTTGCGTCAGGGGTCATGAACACTGTCAGAGGCCATCCCCCATGCCCGGTCATAGCCTGGCAGACAGACATGTATATGCTGTCGATATCCGGCCTCTCCTCACGGTCAACCTTTATGCTGACAAAATGGCGGTTGAGAAGATCGGCGACTTCCTCATCTTCAAAGCTCTCCCGCCCCATCACATGACACCAATGACAGGTGGAATAGCCTATGGACAAGAAAATGGGTTTATCCTCTGCCTTTGCTTTGTCAAAAGCCTCCTCTCCCCAAGGGTACCAATCCACGGGATTGCGGGCGTGTTGCAACAAATATGGTGATTTCTCGTTTATCAGCCTATTAGGTTTTGCAGCAATGTCTGTTATAGTATCACGTCCATTTCACATGATATAAGTTTTAATTTAGTATTGATTATAACCAATCAGAAAGTTCCTATGTAAACATTTCAAAGCAGATCCAGTCTGTTCCAATAACCATAACTTACAACATTATTACTTAAGTATCAAGAAAGGGCAGATTATCTCGGCATCAAAACATTTTTCCCGGAACTCCGCGGGTGCCTCAATCTGCTCCTTGCTGTACTTGCCAGGGCACCTGGAAGCAACCAGTTTGTCCTCATTATCGTTTTCCCGTGTACGCAGGTTCGCCATAATTGGATTGAATATGTTTATCGCTTATCCAAACATGTTGTCCGCATCATCAAGGGCAAATTGCCCTGACTCGCCTCGTATCCTCGTTTTTAATCCTGACCGGCAGTTTTGAAGATCATCCTGCAAACAGGAAAGTTCAAAATGTACCGGAAGGACAATCCCCTTTGATTGTGTCAACCAGTGGAACCGTCCCCCTGGTTTGAACCAGCGGAACCGTCCCCTTGGTCTGCTATCTTTTTTATATTTCCTGGTCTACAAATTGGTCAATTGAAAAGGAAAGTTCCACTTTGAAGAAGTAACTTCCATAGATTTTGAAATGACTGGCAGATCAGTATTAAGGCTGAAAAGATAAAGCTGAAATTATTAGTGTGTTTTGCCTTTAGATAGGGTATAATGGGATT
>JAAXZX010000138.1 GCA_012719645.1 Clostridiaceae bacterium | reverse complement strand
CTTCGCTCTCTGCCCGCACTACAGCCACCAGTCCGATTTCCTTGATGCGGGTAATGATCTGTTCCTTTTTCATGGCCTCCACCTCATTGATAATTGATATATTAATATATCACCATTATTATACATTCAATTATTGCGGCAGTAAATGACCGGAAGCCTTATTACAACAAAAAGGTTCTATAATAAATGTTGGGGTGCTGAAGAAAACAACTTCGGTGCTCCAACATTTTTTGCAAATAAAGAGAGCATGGAGTTGAAATCTCAAGTAAAATGGAGTTGCCAAACCAACCATTCGAAAGGAGATTCAACCATGCTCTATAAAGATTATACGCAGGAACTGATAGGATTTAAAGATGCAACAGTAACTTTTGTAGAGAGGAAGGATAATTCTCTGCACATCCATATGATAATGAAGCGAAAAGTCCATAAGTGCCCCCGCTGTGGCAATGATACAGACAAGATACATGATTACAGGATTAAACGAATTAAGGATATATCTTCATTCGGTAACTACACTATAATACATCTGAGGGAAAGACGCGATGTATGTCCTTTATGCAATAAAAGGTTTTACGAGGAAACACTTTTTCTCCCCAGATACCAGCGTATTACAAGCCGTCTGATTGCCTTTATTATTAACTCCTTCAGGGAGATTACTTCTATTAAGAATCTATCGAATATGGCAAATGTTTCGCCAACTACAGCGATAAGGATATTTGATCACATAAAATATTCCAACAAGTCCTTGCCCCATGTAATATCGATGGACGAATTCAGAGGCAACGCGGGGGAAGAGAAATTTCAATGTATACTTACAGATCCGGAGAACAAAAAGGTTCTGGATATTCTTCCAAACAGGAAGGGCGAAGACTTGTACAGATACTTTTCAAAGTTTAAAGACCGGCATAGTGTAAAGTATGTAGTTATTGATATGAGCGGTCCTTATCGCAGCCTGATCAAAACAGTATTCCCAAGGGCACAGATTATTGCTGATAAATATCATGTTGTCAGGCAGGTAGCCTGGGCATTTGAAAACGTTAGAAAAGCAGAACAGAAGAAGTTTTATGAGCAACGCAGGAAATATTTCAAAAGGAGCCGGAAACTATTGCTAAAACGCCCTGATAAGCTGACTGCCATAGAAGCTGAAGAAGTGGAAGCCATGCTAAAGATTTCTGAACGCTTAAGGCAGGCTTATGTATTAAAGAACGAATTCTACAAAGTGATGGACTCTAAAAACAGTTTGAGGCTAAAAAGCAACTGGCCAGATGGTACATGTTATTCTACGGTTACAATCTCCCTGAATTCCATGACTGTTTCAGGGCCTTTACAAACTGGCAAAGAGAGATACTAAACTCCTTCGATGTTCCTTACACCAACGGTTATACAGAGGGAGTCAACAACAAGATTAAAGTGATCAAACGGAATGCTTATGGGATAAGAAACTTTGAAAGGTTCAGAAACAGGATACTGCATGTTATGGCATAAACCCGCACATTATTACTTGAACTTAACCGTGCCAATAGTTGTACAGAAAAAACCGTAAGCTAGGTTTAGGCTACTTGAGCCATGTGCATTTGAGAGATTTAGAGAAGGATACTATATGGTAGGACCTTAATCCATACATAAAAAGGCAGACGACCAAAGATGATCATCTGCCAACTATGCATATGCTACTTCACTTTACTTGGTTCAACCCCAACATTTGACGTAGAGCCAACAAAATACCATGGCAGATCATAATGATTGCCATGGCTTTTTCAGAAGTTGTTTTCCAGGTCTGTATAAATCTCACTTGCCGTTGGCTGCCGTATCCCCCTCAAGAACCGAACTGAGGACTTTGGTAAACTCCTTTGGATGGAACAATTCTTCCCTGACAAGAATAGCTGCGCCAATTACACCGCAATTCTCCCCCAATCGTGAGCGCTGAATCTGTAAATCCTTTGTCGCGAGTGAGCCGCAGCTGCCGTATATTTTCTTCCTTATCGGATTAATGATTACATCTCCGAAGTTTGAAATACCGCCGCCAAATACTATTTTCGAAGGATTAAAGAATGTTACGAGATTTGATACAACATCACCTATGTACCCGCCTACAGTGCGAATGAGTTCTATGCAGGATATATCACCGCTCGTAACAGCGGCATTCACAGATTTGCAGGTTATTTCCTCGCCCTGGCTTAAAAGTTTCTCAAGATAAGGAGATTCCTTATTTCTTGCCAGCTCGTATGCCCGTTCCTGTATTGCGGCAGCCCCTGCCAGTTTCTCCAGGCAGCCTATATTCCCGCAGTAACAGGTATGTGTGAAACCATCAACTTTCATGTGCCCGATATCGCCGGCACATCCGTTTGAACCCCTGTATATGTTTCCATTGCTGATAATCCCACAACCGATACCAGTACCAAGCTTAATGAACAGGAAGTTCAGGTCATCGCGGGCATCTCCCCTCCAAAGCTCCGCAATGGCCATGATGTTAACATCATTATCCACATAGGCGCGTACGCCAAAGGCTTTTTCCAGGTATTCCTTAACCGAATAGCCGTCCCAGGAAAGCATGACCGGGGGAGAAACAGGGCGTCCGGTTGAAAATTCCAGCGGCGCAGGAACTCCCATTCCTACTCCCAAAAGCCTGCGCTTCGGAACATTAAGCTCTTCAAGCAGATCATTTGCCATACTCACAGCTTTTTGAAGTATCGCTTCCGGGCCTTCATTTACATTGATGTTTTCAATGCATTTCACAGCCAAAGGCTCGCCCATTATGTTGCATATGCCAACATGAAGGCTGGTAATCCCCAAATCTATAGCCACTACCACACCGCAATCCTTGTTGAGTTTCAGGTACTGGGAGGTTCGGCCGCCATTGGATTTATCCGGAAGCGATATCTGGGTAATAAACCCCGAAGACAGCAATGTATCCACATGCTGGGTGATGGTTGATTTGCTGAACCCGGTGAATCTTGCCAGCTCGGCCCTGGTAATGCCTTCGTCCGACCGGACAATAATATTGCAGATCTTGGCAACTGTTGATACTGCGGCTATGTTTGAATATGCCTCCAACCTTTCCATATTATAAACACCTTCATTGATATTTAGTTAACCGTTGAATGCTAAAATATAATTTAGCATATATAATATAGTTCATCCAGTAAATATTGTTATTTTGCAAGTTTAATGCCTCAGCTTAACATACGTGCCATTCTCGTCATCTGTCCCACATTACCAGCAATAACCCGACCAGGCAGATCAAACGGCCGATAATCCCCCTCCCGGTGATTGTTTCTTTAAATAAAACAATAGATATAGGAACAAGAAGAAGCATAATGCCTACTGTGTTTACCAGGAATAAGCTGGAAACCTGTCCTCCATTCCGGTAGGCAAGCATATTTCCAACTTCTATACCAACAAGCACAATGCCAAGAGCAACATTATACCAGCTTATCTCCCTGATGGAATGCGATATTTCTTCTTTCCCCGTAAATACTGCCGCAAGTATTGTGCATAACAATGCCGCTGTAAAATATGTTACAGACAAAGCTACAAACGGATCAATCCTTTGGGGAACAGATTTCTGGATGGCACTGTACGCACAACTGCATACTATCACCAAGCCTATCATTAAGTACATCATATGTTAAATACACCGGGCCAGCATCCCGTTACAGTTCTACCCAGGCATGGCTGCGGGCGCTTTGCAGAATCGCTTCACTGAGCGCAACAATATGGCAGCCGTCTTTAAAAGTCGGGAAAGGCGCTGCTATGCCCTTAATGTGGTTTTCCTCCTGTATGTATTCGTATACTTGCTTAAAAAGTTGTTTTTGCGTATCAGGAAAGCCCTCGGTATGACCTCCGGGGAATGATATGAATTGCGCTGCCCCTTCATCAACCAGGGAAGGATCTTTTATCAGCAGCTGGTTGAAGCTGTCCCGTTTTCCTATCCACATTTCATTGGGATTTTCAGAGTTCCAGCTCAATGCCTTCTTTTCACCATCGACTTCGAATTCCAGGTAATTCTTGCGTCCGGCAGATGCCTGGCTGATAGTCAGGGTTCCGGGTACATCGTTTTCAAACCGGATAAGCAGCGCTGCATAATCTTCAGTATCTATTTCCACATTTTCATATTCCTGATCTTCACTTGCTTTTTGGAATGTCTTGCCGCTTGCCTTTGGCTTTTTACGAACAGGATGGAATGTCCTGATATCCGCGCAAACTGCCGCAACCCTCTGTCCCAGGATATACTCAGCCATATCCAGCCAATGGGAGCCAATATCCGATATAGCCCTGGTTGGTCCGCTGATACTGCTGTCAACGCGCCAGGAATAATCTGTATCAAATAGCAGCCAATCCTGCAGATATCTCCCGTGATACGAGAATATCCTCCCAAGACTGTTGCCTTGCACCATCTTCCTGGCTTGCTGCACCAGCGGATAATACCTTAAGTTGAATGATACTGCTGTCACACAATTGCTGTTCCCGGCTATTTCAAGGAGAGCCTTGGCTTCCTTGGTATTGAGAGCCAGGGGTTTTTCACACACAACATGCTTTCCACTGCGGATTGCCAGTTCGGCAACAGGATAATGCAGGTTATTAGGCGTAGCGATGTGTACAACATCAATATCCGGATTCTTGATCAAATCCTCATATCTTTCATAGGTCAGGGGTATGTCCCATCGCCGGGCGATCTTTTTCGCCAGGTCCAGGTTGATGTCTGCCACAGCTATTACGTCGCAGATTCCAATTCTGCGCAGAGCCTCAATATGAGCCGCGCCAATAAAACCGGTTCCAATAATGCCTGTTTTAATTCTTTGCTTTTTCATGCCGATCACCTTTTCACCATGTATTTTTGTGTTATATGTTTTCATACCTGACCATGGCCGCACGGCACAAGTCGGCAGCCGGTTGCGCTTCCATATTCCACAGTTCTTCATTCAATAATTCAAGACACAGGTATCCGTTGTATCCCCGCCTTTTCAACAGTACCACAATGTCATCCAGCGGCAAACAGCCCTTGCCCGGAAGCAATCTGTCACCGTCAAACAATGTACCAGCGGGTTTGTTTGCAGCATCACAGAAATGGACGTTCAGGAGTTTTCTCATGTCAATATCTTCCAGGATTTCAAGCCCGTCGCCGCCATTATGCATATGGAACAGGTCCAGAAAATAACCTATATTCGGATGGTCAGCCCTTAATACAAGCTCCACGGTTTCCCTGAGATGATCCAGGACAAAGGGCCCTACAGGCTCAGGCAGATACATAAACTCAAGGCCTAATTTCATGTTGTATTTTGCGGCTATATCCCCTGCCCTCCTGAGATTATCCACGGCCTGGCGTTCCCAGTTGTCATAAACATAACCCTTTGGATCCGCACCGACACCTATCAGGCCGCAGCCCATTTTTGAGCTTACCTGTATTTGCTCTTCAAGCTTGTTTTGATATTTACTCCACGTTTCCCCGGAAGCCAGAAGCAGCCCTGCGGTTTCGGGCGCAAGCCCTATTGCAGAAACAGCCCTAAGCCCTGATTTGTCAAAGAGTTCCCGCATTTCATCCAGGGTATGCTGCTTCAAATAGGCATAGACCTTATCAAAGGTCAGTTCCACATTCTTCAGTCCAGCACGGCTGAAAGTCATGGCATCTGTTTCCATATCCTTTGGATACGTTGTTATTTGGCTGATTGAAACTTTCATACACTCAACTCCCTTTTTCCTTATTCTGTTTTATCGCCATAAAGATAACATGCAACGCTGTGTTCATCGCTTACCTGTGTATAACCAGGCTGGCGGCGGAAGCAGATGTCTGCCGCTTTGGGACATCGATCACAAAAGCAGCATGCTTCCTCGCTTTCTATCCGTCTCGTGTCCTGTATGTCAATTGGGGATTCCCAACGTTCTTCCGGTGATGGCAGTGGAATACACTGAATTAACAATTGCGTATATGGATGTGCCGGAGACTGTATAACTTCTATCGCCGGCCCTTTCTCCACAATATGTCCCTTGTACATGACAATGATGTCATCGCTGATCTGCAATGCGGTAGAAAGGTCATGGGTTATGTAAAGCTGCGATATCCTGTTTTGGGTTTTAATCTTTTCCATAACGTCCAGGACAGTCACCCTCAATGATGCATCAATCATTGAAACAGGTTCATCCGCAATCAGCAGCTTTGGTTTCAGAAGAAGGCATCTGGCAATCATGATGCGCTGCTGCTGCCCTCCTGAAAGCTGGTGGGAGTACTTTCCCAAAACATCGCCAGGGTTCAGCCTGACCATTTCCAATGCCTGTTCGATAAGCGGAAGTGCTTTTTTCCTGGATGGCGCCACATGAAAATGGCTGACTAGCATGTGAAAAACATGATCCACTTTGTAAAAGGGGTTAAAAGTATCAAACGGATTCTGGAAGATAGCCTGCACCTTTTGACGATATTGCTTGTGCTGCTGCCTGTTCTGACGATTAATGTCCTTTCCCTCAAAAAGGACCTGTCCGGAAGTAGGTTTCAGGAACCCCAAGATATGATTTGCAAGCGTACTCTTTCCACTGCCGCTTTCACCAACTACGGCCAATGTTTTGGGATTATCTCTCTCCATTGCTAATGAGACATCCTTCAGTGCTACCGTCTTTTTTCTTTTACTAGTAAAGATCCTGGTAAGATTCTTAACCTCCAGCAAGTACTCCGACATGTCCGTTCCTCCCACAATTATTTGAACTCAGCGACGAAATGACCTTTCTCGGCCTCTATGAGAGGCCTGGGCGTTTTAAAGCGTTCAAGCTCCTCGGGACTTAACTCGTCACTGGCCAAATCATGTATGTTCTCTTTTTGCCTGATCGATGGTATGGAGCGTATTAATCGCTGGGTATAGGGATGTATGGGGTTTCTGAAGATATCTTTAACTTCACCGATCTCCACAAAATACCCGGCAAACATGACACCCATGCGATCTGCTATCTGCGCCTGCAAAGCCATATCATGGCCAATAAGTATCATTGAAGCGCTGGTACTCTTTCGTACCTTTGACAGGATTTCAAGGACTGTTCGCTGTGATATAACATCAAGAGCACTTGTCGGCTCATCGGCAATAATAAGCTTCGGGTTAAGCAAGGTACTCATTGCGATGCATACACGCTGTTTCATTCCACCAGAAAGCTCATGGGCATACTGGTCTGCCACGCTCGTTTCCAGATGAACGCGCTTCAACGCTTCATATGTACGTCTTTCCAGCTCTGCTTTGCTCTTCTTCCCTTCATGGTCGGTAATGGTCTCATAAAAATGCGCCCTGATGCGTTTTACCGGGTTCAAAGTATTCATCGCGCTTTGCGGGATATAGGATATTCCCTCCCAGCGAACTCGCCTGAGCTCCTCTTCCTTTATTCCGCTTAGCTCCCTGTCATCAAACAGGATACTGTCAACCTCCACCTGCGCAGATGTTGGAAGAAGCTTAAGCAGACCCATGCATAACGTGGACTTGCCCGAGCCTGATTCTCCGACAATACCGAAAACCTCGTCCTTTTTCACAGAGAAGTTCACACCTGACACGGCAGGGAACCAGCCTCTTGAGGTCTGATATTTTACTGATATATTTCTAACGCTTAAAATCGAATCCATCTTAAGCCTCCATATGTTTCATTTATAGACGGTTGAATTTCGGATTTCCGATTTCATCAAGTGAAAGGCTGATCAAAAACAGTGCAATAAATATCAGCACTATCACTATTACCGGGGGAAGCCACCACCACCAGATGCCGCGCCACATAGCGGAGTAATAATTGGCATAATAGATGGTCATCCCCAGGGAGAGCGTCTGCTGAGATCCCAAACCCAATACCTCCAAGCCTATGGATGAGAGGATTGCGGTAGACACACCATTGACAAACGCAGCTGCCAAAAACGGTATCAGATTCGGCAGTATCTCCGTGAAAATTATCTTGATACTGCCCATATCGGATAATTTTGCCAGACGAATATAATTGCGCTCTTTCATCGAAAGCATTTGTGAACGGATAATACGCGTCGGCTGCATCCATGCGGTCAATGCCACTATGATTCCCATACCTTCTATAGACATTGTTTTTGTAGCTGCGGCAATCAATATCAGGATTGCAAGGGGCGGTATGGTAATAAATGAGTCAACAATTGCACTGATGGTCTTATCAATGAATCCTCCGAAATAACCGGAAATCATGCCCAGAATGGCCCCCACAGCAAGTCCGATGGCGCCGGCAATAAGGCCGATCTTGAGCGTTGCGCCCGTACCCAGGATCAGTATGGTCAGCATATCACGTCCTTCGCTCTGGGTCCCGAGAGGATATTCAGCGCCAGGAGGGATATTTATCCTGGAGGACGAAATCTGGGTCAGTTCAAGGTCTAAAAACGGTCTGCCCAATGTCGGCGGAATGACCAGAATCAGCAGCAGAATAATTCCAGGCAGGAGAGTAGGCATGCGTTTATTTATCTTACGTATCTGAGATAATGCGCTCAAAATGCAACTCCTCCTCTACTCATACTTAATGGTGGGATCCAGTTTGGGAAGTATAAGATCCACAATCAGCATTGTAAGGGCGACCGAAACAACTATAAACATAACAACACCCTGGATAACAAAATAATCTGCCGTACGCAACGCGTTATAAAGAACCATTCCGACTCCAGGGTAATTGAATACAATCTCAACCAATATCGAACCGGATATGATCTTTCCAATATCAATTCCAAAAGCGGTAATCTGGGGGAGCAGGGAATTCCGAACAGCATAACTGAAGAAGATCCTGCCTGGCTTAAGGCCGCGGGCCTGCGCGTACATAAGATAATCCTCACCCAAGACGGTTGCCATGATTCCACGCATGCTCAATGCCCAAAAACCTATAAGAGACAATACTACGGAAAGTATGGGAAGCACCGCGTGTGATACGGTATCCCAGATTGCCTTGAACGAAAAACCTCCGGCGCTGCCGGCTGTTGAAACGCCCCCGATCGGGAAAATCGGCAGAAGTATTGCAAACAGGTAAAGGAGAATCAAGGCCAATATGTAATATGGAATTGTGGAGAATGGCATCATGAAATATACTACACCCTTAACAAGCTTAGGGCTTTTCTTCCACACACACAGCGCTCCCAGCAGGTTTCCCACTACGAAGGCAATCACGTTTGCAATGATCATAATGATTACCGTATACGGGATTGCTCTAATAATAACGTCAGTTACTTTTCCCGGAAAGTAGGAAATGGAATAGCCCAGATCCCCGTGTAAAATAACATTTTTCAGGTACTTGAAGTATTGCACGGGCAACGGATCATTCATGCCGAACTGCTCTGTGTACTTCTGGACGATTGCATCGCTGTCTACAACTGTAATGCCTTTGCTCACCATTTTGCCGACCAAAGCAGCCACAGGATTCTGTGGGGTTAGTCGTGGAATGAAAAAATTTATTGTAACAGCCAGGATTATGGTCACTATAAATACGAGAATCCGTTTTGATAAGTACTTAATACTCATTTGAGATTCCGTTCCTTCCTCAATTGCTGCGAATATGGATTTTCTGCGCGGAAGCCGTTTTCATACATGGCTTCCGCGCAGAAGGCGGGCTAACGGTTTATTTGGCTGGTTCAATATTATGGAGCAGGATATTACCGGTTACCCACCAGTGCCCCGGATGTATGTAGTTGTTATTTGCATCGGGCCAATTGGTCCAGTAAGTGGAATTGAATGGCGTAAGCAGATATGCCTGAACAAGTCCGATACACGGCAGATCGCGCAGCCAGATCTCAAATGCCTGGTCGGCAAGCTCCATGAACCTGGGATCGGACGGTGCCAGGACGGACATTTGTTCCACTAACGCATCAAATTCGCTGTTTCTGTAACGGCTCGGCTTTGATGATAACTCACCGACGGGTTTATACCATTTACTGTGGAAAGCATCAAGCATACTGTATGGATCAGACACACTGGACAGTTGGTCAGACAGCCATGCTACTGCCGAACCGGACTGGGTTTCATTGTAGTACACTGCACTCTCAAGAGCCTGGAAGTCTACGTCAAAGCCTGCCTGACGCAATTGTTGCACCAGGATCGGGCCGACCTTTGACTTGTCTGATTCTCCTGATCTGGCTATGATGGTAAAGGTAATCCGGTTGCCGCCGGAATCTCTCCAGAGTCCCTCGGAATCCAGGGTAAATCCCTTTGACGTCATGATATCCTTGCACTTCTGGACATCATATGACTTGATGTCATACTTTTCAAACAGGTCCTCATTCCTGTCCAGGAATGCTTTCAAAGGCGGATATGTCGGATACATGGTATAGGCCGGTTCTGTCATTCCTTCGTAAGCAATGGCAACGATTTCATCCCGGTTAATTGCATGGTTTATTGCATGTCTTACGTCAGGATCATTGAATGGGAACACATCACAGTTAAAGTACAGGCCCCTGACGCCTGGATCAAGGTAAGCATAAGGCAGATCTTCATACCATGAAACGATGTTATTGTTCTTTGCCTTTGCAGTTTCATAGTTGCTGCGTCCGAGTGTCCAGGCCGCGTCAATTTCATTGCTGACCAACTTGGCTGCACGCAGTTCTTCGGAACCAACCGTCACCCAAATGGCACGCTCCGGTTTCGGCATATCCATAAAGCCTGTTTCGGCGCCCCACCATGTATCACACCGGTCGTAAACCTGTTCGGTTTCTGTGGAACGAACCAGCTTGTAAGGACCGGTCCCGACAGGATACCCCTTTGCAAGGTCATAGTTGCTGAAAGTTACCGGATCCACATCTTTCCATATGTGCTCAGGCGCAATCAGCAATGTATCCCATACCTTTACCGAGAAGTAGTCCATTACGAATGAGGGGTAGCTCTGTGTCAATGTGAACTCAACCTCATGATCGTTATTTGCCACAACATCCTGGACATAAGTATTCATGTCGGTTGAATAACGCAGTTCAGGATGGCTCTTTATCATATTGATGGTAAATACCACGTCGTCGGCCGTAAATGGTTCGCCATCCTGCCATTTGACGCCTTCACGAATGAAGATCTTAACCTTTGTAAAATCATCGTTGAATTCATAGCCCTTTGCCTGCCAGGGCATGATCTCGCCGGTTTCGTAGTTGTAATAGAAGAGAGACTCCTGGTTTGCCTGCCACATACCCCAGTCCAGGTACTGGTTGTCGGTGTACGGGTTATAGTTGTCCGGCAGTGGGACACGACCCTCGATGTTTTCAAAAATTACTGTTTTTTCTCTGGGTACATCCTTAATCTGGTCCCCGCCTGTGCTGCCTGTTTGCGAAGATCCAGATGTCCCCGGTGAAGCAGACGCAGTAGAACCCGGCTGGCTGCTGCCGCCGCAGGCGCCGAACAGCATTGCGGCCAGCAGAATCATTGAGATTACGCAATAGATCCTCTTTTTCATTGTTTGACCTCCTATTCTGTTTAAATGAATAATGATACCATCCTGCAAAGACCTGTTATAAATACACCGGCTTACTGGTTGTGAGGTGTCCCTCTCCTGCTATTCCGGATGCGGTGTTGTGATCCGGCAGCAGGAGAGGGCAAATGGTAGGTAAAGGCTTAAAGAACATTTATTTGGGAATAAGAACGGATAATGTGTTGTAACCCAGGATCAGGCCGCTTTCCTCTGTGCTGTAATTGTTGATAATATCGCTTTCTTCATTAATCTCAACACCGAGATTGGCTGCTTTGGCGAAAACGGGATCTTCGTGTTCAATATCGATGTTGCCGGTATACCCGACATCAAGAAGGGCAGTAATGAAGCGATGCCAGTTTACCTCACCCCAGCCTGGAGCACGTCCGCGCCACCAGCCATGACCGAAGTCATCAACCTTGTCAAACAAGATACCGTAAATACCGCATCTTGCGAGGACGTCCCTCCTGATTTCCATATCCTTTGCATGGGTATGGAATATCTTATGTCCAAAATCGTATATTGCCTTAATATAGTCGATACCCTGCCATACCATATGGGCCGGATCAAGCTCCAGACCTAAGTTATCAGCCGGAACTGCTTCAAACATGGCTTTCCATATTTCAGGCGAATAAGCGATATTCTCGCCCTTAAGAGTCCTGTGATCCATCATCGGGCAGTTCTCGATGGCGATTCTGACATTGCGCTTTGCGGCTTCATCGCAGAATCTTGTAAAGACTTCCCTGAATTCAGGCAGATTGTCTTCCACTGTTTTATCCGGATCGCGGCCTGCAAATGTTGCAACCGTCGAAACGCCCATACGTTTTGCAAGATCGAGCACCTTGATAAAGTAGCGCCTCGCTTCTTCAGCAGCCTTCCTGTCCGGTGACAGGTAATTCGGATAATAACCCAAGGCTGAAATCTCAATGTCTTTTGATTCCAGGTCCTTGAGTATGGCCGTAATCTGTTTGTCCGTTATGGTATCCGCATTGAGTGTAGATGCCGGCCATGCAGACAGTTCCATGCTTCCGAAGCCTACCCTGTGTGCAAATTCTGCCGTCCTTTCCGTATAGTTCGCATAAAACCCTAACCTCATTTGAATCCCCCTTATTTTGAGTATTTGACGAGTTGTCTGTTGAGTAATTTTGCTGAATCTTTATATTCTATTTTAGAACTTTATAGTTCATTTTGTCAACTGCAAAATTTATATTTTGTTCGAAATGTGAATTTGTAAGTTCGAATAATAATTATACATTGTCCACAAAATACATGAATCCTACCCCTGTATGATTTCTGCAAAGGTTTGAGAAGCGCTGAAAAAAGCCATGGCAGATCATAAAGACCTGCCATGGCTTTTTCCATACTATTAAGTTGACAATCCGTAAAGAGCACTTCTATCAGCCAGGCGCCAGACCTGGCTGAATCGTCATACCCTTTACATGCATTATCATGCCCCTGATTCACGGTAATATACATCCCCTGATAAACTTTCATCATTCCTCGAAAACAAGGTGGCACT
>JAAXZX010000005.1 GCA_012719645.1 Clostridiaceae bacterium | reverse complement strand
GATACCAGTTTCGCCTTTCCGTCCACAAGCTGCAGCGCGCCTTCGTGGCATGCGTTTATGCACAGGCCGCAGCCGTTGCATTTATCTTCATCGATCCTGACAATTTTCCTTTTCATGCTGATCACTCCTTGTTCTTTTTTTCCTTGCAATGCCATTATAATCGCAAATGGCGGGGGTATCGGTAGCCATGGCTACAAACCTCAAACCAGGGGGACGGTTCCTGTGGTTCGAACCACAGGAACCGTCCCCCTGGTTTGATATATGGAATATTGCTTATAAATGTGATACACTGGAAATCAAACTATTATGGGGAAGTGTTCAAATGGAGCAGGCGTTCGATGAGCTTCGAAGCAAACTATTTAGCAGGGGCGCATCCCTCGTGGGATTTGCGGACCTGGCGGACATTCCTGAGCAGGACAGGAAAGGCTTTACCCACGGCATTTCCATTGGTGTGGCCATAGATCCTGATATTATCCGAGGCATAGAGAACGGACCGACACTGGAATACTATGACGAATACACGAGGCTTAACAAGATGCTGGACAACCTGGCCGACTTTGCGGCCGGATTCCTTGCCGGGAAGGGTTATGAAGCCCATCCGCAATCGACCACGATCGTTGCCCATGACCGGGATACATTGAGTACACCATTGCCCCACAAGACCGTGGCCACAAGAGCCGGATTGGGCTGGATAGGCAAATGCGCCCTTCTGGTTACCGAGCAGTTCGGCTCCGCCATTCGCATCACATCGGTCCTTACCAACGCCAGCCTTCCGGCAGGGGCACCTGTAAACGAATCCCGATGCGGCAACTGCACCCTTTGCCGTGACGCCTGCCCCGGAAACGCTGTCAGGGGCAGCAACTGGTCCGTGGATAAAAACCGGGATGATTTATATGATGTCCACAGATGCCAGGAAACGGCAATACGGCTGATGTCCAGGCTGGGTGTCAGCTATACCCTGTGCGGGAAGTGCATTTACATATGTCCCTGGACCCAAAGATATCTGAAGGCGCACGGTTCCGGCGGCTGAACGGTCCCGGACAGGCATAGCGAATTTAAAAGGATGAGGATTGCAGCAGGATTTACAGCGGTCATTCCCGATGCATATTTCGATCAGGCCTGCGATATTTCCGGTACGGATACATGAACGGTACAGCAGCGATGACCTGTATAATAGAATGGAATATGACACAATATTGAGAAAGGCCTTTGAACTGGAGAGATAATCCAAACAGCTTCAGAGGGTATTGGCTATGACTGGTCTTATCATTCACCTGTTTATCAGGGATCATAAAAATACGGCCGACCCGGAAGTCAGGAGGAGCTATGGCAGGGTTTCCTCATGGACGGGGATAGTCTGTAACATTGTTTTGTTTTGCGCTAAGCTGGTTATAGGCATTCTTGCCCGAAGCATAGCCATAATGGCTGACGCAGTCAATAATATATCCGATGCCGGGTCATCGGTAATAACCCTGATAGGGTTCAAGATGTCGGCAAAACCGGCGGACAAGGAACACCCGTACGGACATGCCAGGATAGAGTATATCTCAGGGTTCATAGTTTCCCTCGTAGTATTCCTGCTTGGTCTGCAGCTTATCAGATCTTCCGTGGACAAGATCATAAACCCGGTTCCCATACAGTTCAGCTGGGCCGCAACAGCCGTGCTTGCCCTGTCCATAGCCGCCAAGCTGTGGCTGGGCCTGTTCTACAGGAAGATGGGAAGAAGGATCAATTCCACAGCCCTTGAAGCCGCGTCGGCGGACAGCGTAAATGATATGGCTTCAACCGGCGCGGTCCTGGCTGCAACAGTGTTTGCGGGTCTGACCGGCATACAGGTGGACGGTTATATGGGCATAGCTGTCGCATTGTTTATTATCATTTCAGGTATTGGTCTCATAAGGAAAACCCTCGATCCGCTTTTGGGAGAGGCGCCGGACGAAGCACTGGTGAAAAAGATAGAGGATAAACTGAAAAGCTATGAAGGTGTTACAGGATTCCATGACCTTGTCATACACAACTACGGCCCTGACCGGTGCTTTGCCACGGTGCACGCGGAAGTGCCGGCGGACAGCAATATCGTCGAAATACATCATATTATTGATGACATCGAGAAGGATTTCAGCACCGAAATGGATATCCAGATGGTCATCCATGTTGACCCGGTCGTAACCGGCGATGAGCGCCTTGATCGTGTTAAAGGGGATGTGGAAGGCATACTGAAGGATATTGATCCGGGCCTTTCCATGCACGATTTCCGTGCTGTTTTCGGGAAGAGCCATACCAAGCTGATCTTTGAAGTGACAGTGCCTCCTTCCTGCAAGGTTGACAATGATGAGCTCATCCGACGGATCCGCAGGGCCATCAGGCGCTGCAATCCCCAGTACAATTCGGTAATTACCATCGACAGGAACTACGTGTCAAGCACCCACGAAGACCCCGGCTTCAGGAAGGACGGGTCGCCCCGGTAGACTTTATGGCCATGTTTTGATAGTATGATAGCGAAATGACAATAAAACCCAATCTCTTTTGAATGGAGCGAATCTTGTATGAAAAGCTTTTTATCAGGCCTGGCATTATTCATACTGGGACTGTTTCTGATCACCCAGAACACTGATGTAAGAACGGGATTCAGCCTCGGGTGGTTTTTTGGCGGCTACAATCCGCCCTTCGGCCTGCTGCTCCTGCCCGTCATTATAGGCGTAATCCTTCTTTTTGCCATGAAAAAGCGAACCCTGGGCTGGATACTCATCGGCGCAGGTCTTATCACAATACTTGCGGGTTTGCTGATGGGCCTGCAGATCTACTTCAAACCTACCACGCTGTATATCACCATCCTGATGTTCGCCTGCCTGGCAGCTGGCATAGGCCTGATAATCCGCGGTCTTATACAGACCAAGAACAAATAGATACATAACCGGAGCATGCCCGATGAAGGAGATAGCCGTAAAAATGCATTTATCAGCCTGCAAGTATCCTGCCGGCTGGTTTAATGCCGTGCATATCGTCAGGTCAGCGCAGGAAAGGGGCATACAGAAACAGCAATCCCTTTCATGATACGTCATCCTTAAGTCGTATCATCATAACAGGTTTATACTGGAAAGTAAGTATTAACTATACAGGCATAGTATGTTAAAATCAAGATATTACCGGTTTGGAAGAAATACGCACCCGGAGGAAGTTTAGCATGCTGTTTCCTCTAACCATGACATCGCTTCTTATATCATTGGGTTTGATTCTACTGAGCGGACTGGTTGTCGCCAGGTACCGTGATATCTATGAAAAGATAAAAATACCCCTTGCCATAATCACCTTTTTCAGCGGCCTGATCCTGTATATAATCGGGTATTTGCCCGATCACGTAATCCTGGGGACGCTGCCGGCCAACGGGGAGGCTGCGCCGAACGCGGCTGTCATTTCCCTCAGGGCGCTTTTTTCTACTTGCAGGATCTTTATACTGGAGAACGACTTCGGTGAAGTAAGCGAAATACTCAGGAACAACCTGGTCTATTCAACATTGTTCCACCTGGTACACGCATTGGGCCTGATGATCACGGTGCTCACCCTGCTTTCCCTTTTTGGACTGCATATCATTTCCCGCATCCAGCTGCTCTTTTCACGTCCATCCGAAACCTATGTTTTCTGCGGTCTGAACGAGTATGCCTACCACCTGATCCGCAGCCTGAGGGAGAACAAAAAGGACCGCTGCATCATAGTCATAGAAGGGCTTAAGCAGAGCAGCGAAGAGGAAGAGGTCCTGGTCAGGAAGATCCGCGAGAACCAGTGCATACTGATTGACCGGAACTGCGGTGAAGTGGAGAGCCTGAAAAGCCTGAAGCTTCCCTCCGTGTTTTACCAGAAGCCCTTTCATTTCTTCCTTTTGTCGGACCAGGAGAACGCCAATATACAGACAGCCATCAGGCTTATCCAAAACATCAAAAAGGACGGGACACCCGCAGAAAACATAACCCTTTACATACATTCCCCGTCTGAGAATACGGGACAGATTATGGACAGGGTCTGCAAGGAAAACGGGGTCAAGATCGATTTCCGGGTTTTCAGCATACCGGACCTGGCGGCAAGGCAGCTTATGGAAACATGCCCTGTTTATGAAACAATAGAACTGGATACCTGCGAGGCAAGGGTGTATTCGGACTTCACCCTTTTCCTGGCCGGTTTCGGACGGATGGGGGTCGAGGTCCTGAGAAAGGCCCTGTACAGCGGGCAGTTTTACGGCGGACAGTTCAGGGCCATCGTCACCGACAACGCAATGGAGTGCAGGGAAGGCACATTCAACAACCGGTACAGCGGCATCAGGGACAACTATTCCATACAGTTCGTGCAGGCAGACCCAGGAAGCAGCGCCTTTTACGACCTGATCCTCAGGTATATCAATGAAATAAACTATGTAGCCATATGCCTCGAGGATGACAGGATCAGCATGGAAACCGCGCTGGAGGTACAGAGGCTGCTTAGGAGGAACGGCGTAAAAAGGCCTGTCGTCATCGCCGTGCAAGTTTCGGGATCGGAAGAGCTCATCCATTACCAGGAGAACGACTTGCTTCCGGGGATACGCATCTTCGGGAGAATCAGCGATATATTCACTGAGTCCATCATCATCAATGAGAGCATGGATAAGATGGCACGGACCATGAATACCCTGTTCAACAGGATCTATAACGTGGACCCGGCGGACAACTGGTTTGAACTTGATGAGTTTACAAAGGAGTCCAACCGCTCCGCCGCCATGAACATAAGGACCAAGCTCAGGCTTTTGGGGCTGGACATGGCGGAGGCTGGAAAATGCGACAGGCAGCCGGTAAGGCTTGAGGAATACCTTGAAGGCACGCGGCTTGAGAATCTTGCAAAACAGGAACACCTGCGCTGGAATGCCTTCCATTTTGCCAGCGGCTGGACCGCGTGGGAGCTTTCGGACACCGCCGGGGCCAAAAAGGCAAAGGATGCCGCCAACAAGCGCCATGCCTGCCTGGTGCCGTGGGAAAGGCTTGCCGATGTAACCCGCCGTTTCAACCAGGTGCCGTCATTTGAAGAGCTTGATTTCATGCAGGTGCGGAATATTCCCAGGATCCTTGAGGCATCCGGCTATATTGTCTATGAAACCGGAAAGGATCAGGTGAGATGATGGAGTTATCAACCATCGGAAGAGAATTTCTTAAGGGTTATGAGATTAAGCTGTATTGCCGCAGGAACATGTCCACTCTTCCCAATGACTGTCTCAACCAGCGGTGCAGGATTGTCTATGTCAGCGAGGGCTTTGGATTGTTCAGAAACGGTGAGCAAAGTCAGTTGGTCACAGCTCCGGCAGTGATCTGCCTTAATGAGCGGGAAGAGGTGGATATCGAGGAACCCAACAACATCCGCCTGGATATCCTCTATTTTGATCCGTCATGCTATGATGCCGACCTGACCTTTGATAAGCTGCACGAGAAAAAGGATGAATTGGGCGGGGATATGGAACTGTGGTATTTCAGACCTTTCCTGTGGCGAAACGACTCCTACATCGGGGCAAAGAGAGCAAACACTTATTTTGGCAGCCGGATATCCCAGCTCATAACACTTGTGGATGAGGAACTAACCCATCAGAGGGATGGCTTCTGGCCCTGCCGCGGCCGTTCCTTCTTCATTGAACTGATGCTGCTGGTCAACTCGGTCTTTAACAATGACGAAGGTTATAAAAGCCTGGTGATGGGCAGGATGGACGATGAAATCCGTGAAATCGTGAACCATATCCATATTCACTATCCTGAAAAGATCACCATCAACGATCTGACCACGAAGTTCCATACCAACAAAACCACACTGAACCAAAAATTCAAGAAGGCTACGGGACTGACGGTCATGGAATACCTGACCAATCTCAGGATGCAGATAACCTGTTCCCTCCTGAAACGGACCACCCTGACTGTCAATGAAATCATGGAAAGGGTGGGCTACAGGGATGAAACAAACTTTCTCCGGGCCTTCAAGAAATATGCCAACTGCACCCCGTCAGCCTACCGCACCCAGTATGCAAGGATATGAAATTTCCGATTTGCAGGTTTTTGCTTTCTATTTGCCATGCAATCTTTGTGTCCCCTTCTCTAATATGGAAACAGATATTAGAGATGGAGGGATAAAGCATGAAGAAAAATCCAGTCATTCTGCTATTGGTTCTGATGATCGCCTGTGGCCTGGTCCTGTCAGGCTGTTCATCCGATAAGACCGCAGGCGATGATGTGCCGGGAGAGACACAGCCTGCTGAACCGTCTTCCCAGACAACCCCCGAAGCGACACCCGAGCCAACTCCCGAACAGGCGCCTGAGCAGGTACCCGAATCATCCTGGGAGACGGTGAGAGATATACAGATCACACACCCGGTTAATGTGGTAACCTTTATTTCTGATGACTACGGTATAACAGGAGGTCTGTCGGGAGAGTTCCATTATACGGTTGACGGCGGCCAGAGTTGGCCTAAAGGAGAGAACTTATCCGCATGCCGGTTCAGCCTGGATATTCTTGATGAAAACCTGGCCTGGTCCGGCGGGGCCAGTGGCAATGTCCGTATGACCAGGGATGGGGGAAAAACCTGGGAGGCTGTCCGTGACGTAAGTATAGGCGGTACTCACACCCATATCAGCTTTATAGATGATACCACGGGATGGATCGCCGTCAATAAGAAATTCGCAATAACACAGGACGGCGGACAGACATGGACAGAAACAAACATGCCCGAGGGGATAAGCAGCATCGCGGGAATTTTCCTGAGAACCGCCGATGATGGATACATCCTGTCCCATGACGGCCAGTTATGCATAACCAGGGACGGCGGTCAGACATGGACGAAACAGGCTCTTGGTCTGGACAGGTTTAAAATCAGTGACGTGAAAGGCAAGGCGGGCCATTTGAACGTCAACGCTCTTCCAAATGCCGATGTCAGCTTTGCTGATGAAAACAACGGGGTGATCGCGTTCATCGGAATGATACCCGGAGAAGGCTTTAAAACATATGTACTGACTACCTCGGACGGCGGAAAAACCTGGGATGATGAATTGCTTGTGTTTGAAGACGGCTATACGCCTTCTATCCTTACCCTGTCCAGGGACTGCAAATACCTGACCCTTTGCGACAATGACAAGCGTGTGGTTGTGATGAAGCGCAGTCAATAGGATGCATGGAGCGATATCTCTACCTTTAATGTATGTGGATGCATAATGAAGGGACGTTTGCCGGAAATCTGTCCAGCCGGCAGCCGTCCCTTTATCTTCATTACCCCGGGGTTTTACGAGCAGTTTCCAATTATCCATAAATTATTGTCAATTCTACAATTTAAAATCCCTTACAATTAAATGGATACAGATTACATCGTGATAAAGGAGGAAAGATTATGGGCAGGGCATCAGGAATTATGGCGCTGTTCATGACACTCTCATTGCTGTTCTTAATTGGCTGTACGGCAGATCAGAACACAGATCAGCCGTTGACGGAAGAATCTCCCCCCGTGTCAGGGCCATCCTTGCAACCAACACCGGAACCCTCTCCGGAGCCAATACCCGAAAATGCTGCCGGAACATTTGCAAGTCCGTCATGGCAGGTGGCGGGCAAATCCTCATTTAATTACCAGGCCTATGCCGTGAACTTCATGAATGATAAGTTCGGCATAATGGTGGGGTATAGCGGCGAGATGCATTATACCAACGATGGAGGTCAAAGCTGGCCTGAAGGCGAAAACACGTCAGCATGCCAGCACTGCCTGGATATCGTTGACGAAAGCCTGGCCTGGAGCGCAGGCAACAGCGGAAATGTCCGCGTGACCAGGGATGGCGGAAAGACCTGGGAAGCCGTTTCAAATCTTGCCCTGGGTGCGACCCTTTCCAACATAAGCTTCATAGACGATACCACCGGCTGGATCGCCAATAACAATAACAGGAGATTTGCGGTAACAAATGACGGAGGCCAGACCTGGACCGAATCGGCTCTGCCGGAGGAGATTGACAGTGTCGCTGCAGTCTTTCTAAGGACCGCGAATGACGTATACCTGCTGACCCGTTCAGGCCAGTTCTGCATAACCAATGACGGGGGACAGACATGGAAAATCGATAGCCTGGGATTCGATAAATACGGTTTCGTTGACATGATGAACAACAGGAAAGATCATCTGCCTGCAAACAGGCAGCCGGTCGCGGATCTCGTTTTCACCGACGAGAACAATGGAATGGCTGCTTTCATTGGTATGGTACCCTCGAAAGGCTTTTTTGCCTATGTCCTGTCCACATCGGACGGCGGCGCCTCCTGGACCGAGGAACAGCTTGTGTTTGATGAAGATTTCACACCATACAGTATTTCGCTGTCCAGAGACTTAAAGTACCTGACGGTAACGAGCAACGACAGGCGGATACTTTTACTGAAGCATAAATAGCCGGATGCCGTACAATGTCAGTGTGACGCGGCTGGCACAGCGTTCAGGGATTTTCTTACGCGCTGTGCCTTTTTCGTATGCGATCCATAATTGTCATTACCTTCATTTTCATGAAGTTTAGAATCTTTACTTGCACATCATAAGCCATATGCTATAATAATGTGGAATTGTACTGGATGAGGAGGAGTATGGAGATGAAGCATATCAAGACTATCAACGGAAAAACTCTGAACCGCGATGTCAAAAAGGCCGGCTGCGGCGAATGCCAGACATCCTGTCAATCGGCATGCAAGACTTCCTGCACCGTTGCCAACCAGAAGTGCGAAAAGAAATAAGATTATCCTGGTCATGAAGGGCTTGAGGCCCTTCTATTGTTGTGGACGGCCGGGTCCGCGGTTTTGCGGGGCATGGCCTGCATTCCGGTTTTATGCAGGCTGCGCCGGGGCAAAAGCGCGGGCTTTGACGTTTTGCCCGAGGAAGTTGGTGTACCATGATACACGCTTACAGAATGCACGGCACAAACCTGGTCCTGGACGTGAGCAGCGGCGCCGTACATGTTTTCGATGACGCGGCCTTCCGTGTCCTGGAATGTTTCGGCCAGGACGGAAGGCTGGATGAAAAAAAGTTCTCAAAACTCAAAGAAGAAATGCCTGAGCGCGAGATCAGGGAAGCGTTGGATGAGATCCGGTCCCTTATCAGTGAAGGCCTGCTTTTCTCCGAAGACCCATACGAGGAATTCCTTCCGCAATGGACCAGGAATACAGTTGTAAAGGCACTTTGCCTCCACATAGCCCATGACTGCAATTTAAGGTGCAGGTACTGCTTTGCCGGGGCGGGCGAATACCTGGGCGAAAGGTCCCTGATGAGCCTTGAGGTGGGCAAGAAGGCTATTGATTTTCTCATAGAAAACTCCGGGAACAGGCGGAACCTTGAGGTGGATTTCTTCGGAGGGGAACCTCTCATGAACTTCGACGTGGTGAAAGGGATCGTCGGTTATGCCAGGTCGAGGGAACAGGATTCCGGGAAGCGGTTCCGGTTTACCATAACCACCAATATCCTTCTGCTGAACAAGGACAAGCGGGATTTCATCAATGAACATATGGACAATGTCGTCCTCAGCATTGACGGCCGCAGGGAGGTCAACGATGCCATGCGGCAGAGGCTTGACGGCACGGGCTGCTATGACAGGATCCTTCCCCTTGCGAAGGCCATGGTTGAAGAGCGCGGCCATCAGAATTACTATGTGAGGGGCACATTTACCCGTGATAACCTTGATTTCGGAGAGGATGTCCTGCACCTGGCCGATTTGGGTTTTGAGCAGATTTCGGTGGAGCCTGTCGTGGCCTCGGCGGAATCAGGCCTTGACATCAGGGAGGAGGATATCCCGAGAGCCTGTGCCGAATACGAGCGGCTTGCAAAGATCTATGCGGAGAGGCGGGCCGACGGCAGGTGGTTCAACTTCTTCCACTTCATGCTGGACCTTGAAGGCGGGCCCTGTATAGCCAAAAGGCTCAGGGGTTGCGGCTCAGGCACCGAATACCTTGCTGTAACGCCCGAGGGCGACCTGTACCCGTGCCACCAGTTCGCGGGCCAGCCAGAGTTCCTCCTGGGGTCGGTCTTTACGGGTTTTTCAGGCAATCCCGTGAGGGAGGAATTCTACTGCTCAAATGTTTATGAAAAGCCTGAATGCCGGGAATGCTGGGCAAAATACTACTGCAGCGGCGGCTGCGCCGCCAACGCCTGGAAATTCAACCAGGACATCAAAAAAACCTACAGGATTGGCTGTGAGCTTGAAAAGAAGCGGATTGAATGCGCCCTCTGGATTAAGGCGCAGGAATCGCGATGATACCGGCGCCACTTATGGGAGTACCTGCCGGAAGGGAAAAGTTGACTGCCAGGAATGATAAGCATTATAATTACCTGTATGGCTTGAAAATACCTATTATCAATTAGATTAGGAGGAAGCTCCAATGAAAGACAGCAGGGCCTTTAAATTTTTCGCCATGCTGGTCGTAATCGCCCTCCTGTGTTACCTGGCCTTTTTCGGGCTTGGGCCGGAAAACTCGAGGATTATAAAGGGAGCGGGCGAGATAAGGACCGGCATCGATATCCGTGGCGGTATCAGCGCCATCATGGTTCCCGATTATCCTGCGGGGACCGAGGGACGAAATGTGGCGGAAGACCTTGCCAGCGCGCGGAGCATCATGGAACTTCGGCTTGACGCGCAGGGCATATTTGATAAGAACATTAACGTGGATGCGACCAATAACCGTATCATTATAGATATTCCATGGGCCCAGAATGAAACCAGGTTTGACCCGAGGGAAGCCCTGGATGAACTGGGAAGCACCGGCCGGCTAACGTTCCGGGAAGTCAGCGATGAGTATGCCAGGCTTCCCCTGGACCAGATCCCGGCAACCGGGGCCATAATCCTGGATGGGGAAGATATAAAAACCGCATCCCAGTCCCAGAACCCGGAGACCGGCTATTACAACGTGGATCTTGAACTGAAGGATTCCGGCGTTGACAAGTTCGCCGAGGCAACGGGACGCCTGGTCGGCCATTTTATCGGGATATTCATGGATGATGAATGCATCTCGTGCCCCCTGGTTGATGAGCGCATCAATACCAGCAGGTTCTATATCAGGGGCAGTTTTACCATCGAAGAAGCCAAGGACCTGGCCGACAAGATCCGTTTCGGAGCCCTGCCGGTGCCCTTGAAGCCTGTCAGCGTGGACGCCATAAGCGCCCAGCTTGGACAGGGAGCCCTTGATGTGGCTATAAAAGCGGGAATAGTGGCCTTTGCGCTGATCTGCCTTTTCATGATAGTCTATTACAGGCTCCCGGGGCTTATCGCATCCCTGGCGCTGTCTGCGCTGGTAGCGCTTCAGATCCTGTTCCTTGCCAATGCGGGCATTTCGATAACCCTTCCGGGTATCGGAGGCATCATCCTGTCCATGGGCATGGGCGTTGACGCCAATGTAATAATCTTCGAGCGCATCAAGGAGGAACTGCGTGAGGGAAAGACCCTCAGGGCTTCCATAGAAACCGGTTTCAAGCGTGCCTTTGTAGCAATAATGGACTCCAATATAACCACCGTTATCGTGGCGGCTGTGCTGTACGCGATGGGCACGGGACCCGTAAAGGGCTTTGGTGTGACCCTGGGACTTGGCGTAATTCTCAGCTTCATCACCGCCCTGTTGATTACAAAAGTGCTTATAAGGAACATGACCGCTTTCAGGTTTGCCCGCAATAAAAAACTCTACGGGGTCAGGGAAGGAGGCGCCGAGGCATGACAACCATGATGAAGTTTGATTTTGTCGGGAACAGAAAGATATTCTTCTCAATCAGTATCATCTTCCTGCTTGCCTTCCTGGTGCTGTATATAGTAAACGGGGCGGTTCTGGACGTAACATTCCGGGGCGGTACCCGCATGTCCATTGAGTGCGGTCAGATGGTTGACGCCAACCTGGCGGCAGTGAAGCTGGAGCAGGTCCTGAACAAGAAGGTCAGCACCAGCGTGATGGAAACTGTTTCCGGCAACCAGGGAACAACAAAGAAGAGCATCATGCTCAGGATTGACGTGGCCAGCGAAAACCCCCTGACACACGATGAGGAAAAGCTTGTCCGTGATACCCTGGTCAATGAGGGTTTCCCGGTTATCCTGGACAGCCCCAACAACGAGGTGGCCAGCATCGAGCCTTCCATCGGAAGGGAAACGCTGAAGAGGGGCCTTTTGGCCGTCCTGATTTCATCGGTTCTCATCCTTTTCTATATCGCCTGGCGCTTCAGCATCATGAGCGGCTTTTCTGCTGCAGTTTGCGCGGTTATCGCCCTGCTCCATGACTGCGCTTTAATGCTGGGAGTGTATGTGGCGTTCAGGATCCCGTTCAACGATGTGTTCATAGCGGCAATCCTTACCATCATAGGCTATTCCATCAATAATACCATCATCATATACGACAGGATCCGAGAGAACGCACGCATAATGCAGAAATCCGACATGGCAACCATCGTCAACGTCAGTGTCTGGCAGACCCTTGCGAGAACCATCAACACAACGGTGACAACACTGATTGCCGTCGTCACCCTGTATATATTCGCCGCGGCAAACAACATTACATCCCTCATGGGGTTCAACTTGTCGCTGATGGTAGGGTGCATAGTGGGAACATACTCCTCGGTATTCATCGCTCCAAACCTTTGGCACTCATTAAGATCAAGGCGCATGAAAGCAAAGACTTCAGGCTGATAGGACTTCGGGGCAGGGAGCACAAACCCTGCCCCGTGATAATTGGGTCAATTGAAAAACTTAGTTCCACTTTTGCTTTTGAAAAAGTTATTTCTGCATCGTATCCTGAGAGGGGTGGAATTTAACTTTTCAAATGAGGGCCGTGATAATCAGCGAGTTATTTTCTGTAAAACGCTTGACATCAGTCTTTGGATATGCTAAACTCGTTATTGCTTTGCGAGCGTTTTTTTTTATGCAAAAAATAAACTTGTTTGAGACATAGGGGTGTTCCGCGATGAGAGTCAGAATAACATTGGCTTGTACAGAATGCAAGCAGAGAAACTACGATACCATGAAGAATAAGAAGAACGACCCTGACAGGCTTGAGATGAGCAAGTACTGCAGATTTTGCCGTAAGCACACTGTGCACAGGGAAACCAAATAATTAAGTTGGGAGTTGTTATCCATGGCCGAACAGAAAGAAAAAGTCGGATTCTTCCGGCGTATAAACAGGTTTTTCAAGGAAGTCCGCATGGAAATGAAAAAGGTCATATGGCCTACAAGGCAACAGCTTGTCAACTATACTTTGGTTGTCTTTGCGGCCTGCCTTGCTATTGGTATTGTCGTCTGGGTGGCTGATGCCGGATTGGGCTTGCTGTTCACGTTCATATTCGGGAAATAAAAGCGGAAGGGGGACAGGAGCCTTGGGCTCCGCTCTTTGATGGCAGATGAAGCAAAGTGGTATGTTGTTCATACCTACTCAGGATACGAAAACAAGGTTAAGGCGAATATTGAGAAGATAGTGGAAAACCGTAAGATGCAGGATTATATCCTTGATGTTGTCGTCCCCATGGAAGAGCAGATCGAGATAAAGGACGGCAAGAAGAAGGCAACCCTGAAGAAGGTTTTCCCCGGTTATGTACTGGTGAAGATGGTCATGACCGACGAATCCTGGTATGTGGTCCGCAATACCAGGGGTGTAACAGGGTTTGTAGGTCCGGGGTCAAAGCCGGTGCCCCTGTCCGATGATGAGATCCGTATGATGGGTGTCGAGCAGGTAGAAACCGTTGTGGACTATGAAGTCGGAGACAGCGTCCGTGTTATTGACGGGCCCCTGGAAGGCTTTATCGGAACTGTTGAAGAGATCAGCATGGACAAGAAAAAGGTGCGTGTCATGATCTCCATGTTCGGCAGGGAAACGCCTGTTGAGCTTGATTTTATCCAGATTATGAAGCTGTGACAGGCTGTCACGCACGATGTCAGTTTTGTTTGAATGAAAAGCGATTTCATGTGCGCTGAGCACTTGGATAGATACCTGGTTATTACAGGTAAAAACACTGGGAGGTGGACATATTATGGCGAAAAAGGTTTTGGGCTATATCAAGCTGCAGCTCCAGGCAGGAAAGGCTACGCCTGCTCCACCGGTCGGACCAGCCCTCGGACAGCATGGTGTAAATATCATGCAGTTCTGCAAGGAATTCAATGAGAGAACCGCAAAAGATGCGGGGTTGGTTATTCCGGTGGTTATCACGGTCTACGCAGACCGTTCATTCTCATTTATCACGAAGACTCCTCCGGCTGCCGTTCTGATCAAGAAGGCATGCAAGATCGAGTCCGGATCTGCTTCCCCCAACAGGGATAAGGTAGCCAGGATCTCTAAGGAAGAGATCCGCAAGATTGCTGAGCTCAAGATGCCTGACCTGAATGCCGGCAGCATTGAGGCTGCCATGAGCATGATCGCAGGCACGGCCAGAAGCATGGGCGTCGTAGTGGAAGACTGATTGAACGCCCGATTGTGTGGGAGGGATATATTCCCGATTTTTCCATGACCACAAAGGAGTGATTATTATGAAGAGAGGCAAGAAATATATCGAGAGTCTTAAGCTGGTAGACAGGACAAAACTGTATGAGCCGGCTGAAGCCCTGGAACTGGTCCAGAAGACCGCAAGGGCAAAATTTGATGAAACTGTGGAAGCCCATATCAAGCTTGGCGTCGACTCCCGCCACGCCGACCAGCAGGTCAGGGGCGCGGTTGTTTTGCCCCATGGCACAGGACGTACCGTGCGCGTGCTCGTTTTCGCCAAGGGCGATAAGGCTACCGAGGCCGAACAGAACGGAGCCGACTATGTGGGCGCCGAGGACCTGGTGGCAAAGATCCAGAATGAAAACTGGTTCGATTTCGATGTTGTCGTGGCTACCCCCGACATGATGGGCGTTGTGGGACGCCTGGGCCGTATCCTCGGTCCCAAGGGTTTAATGCCGAACCCCAAGGCCGGAACCGTTACAATGGATATCGCCAAGGCCATTGCAGATATCAAGGCCGGTAAGATCGAGTACCGCCTTGACAAGACCAACATCATCCATTGCCCAATCGGCAAGGTGTCATTTGGTACAGAAAAGCTCCTTGACAACTTCCGCACGCTGTTGGACGCCATCATCAAGGCAAAGCCGGCGGCAGCCAAGGGCCAGTACCTGAAGAGTGTCACTGTCGCGTCCACGATGGGACCCGGCATACGCATCAACCAGCAGAAAGTACTTGACTGATCGGCTGATATCATATACAATAGCGTTCGTGGTTTAAACCGTAGACAGCAGGAACCCTTTGGGTGTAACGTATATCATCCTGCCGAGGTTTGAGAGAAATGGGTATACTATAACCCTTTCGCAGTCTATGGTTTGGATCGCGAAAGGGTTTTTGTTTTGAACAGATAACCTAAAGACAGATACCGCAGAAAGAATATTTCATCAAGGAGGTGCTGAAATGCCCAGTGAAAGGATACTGCAGCAGAAGAAGGAAGAGGTGGAGAAGCTGAGCGGCAAGCTGGCGAAAGCCCAGGCATTTGTGCTGGCCGACTACAGGGGCCTTACCGTAGAGCAGGACACCAAGATGAGAAGGGCCATGCGCGAAGCAGGCGTCGATTACAGGGTCTACAAGAACTCCATCGTCCGCTTTGCAGTGAAGGATACCCAGTACAGCGAACTTGAAAAGTACCTGGAAGGTCCTACGGCCATCGCCATCAGCGATACTGATCCCGTTACTCCTTCCAAGCTGATTGCCCAGTTTGCGAAAGATTATGAAAAACTGGAGATCAAGGCTGGCATGGTAGAGGGTAAGATCCTTGATATTGACGGTGTCAAGGAACTAGCCCAGACCCCGTCCAGGGAAGAACTGCTTGCAAGGCTCATTGGCAGCCTGCAGAGCTCACTTTATGGCCTTGCCATTGCTCTCAATGCTATTGTTGAAAAGCAGGAGCAGGCTCAGGAAGCATAACCCGTCAGGAATGTATTAACCAGGAAACGATTTTATACTTTGAACAGGAGGAAATGAAAATGAGTGAAAAGATAGCGAAGTTTATTGAAGAGATTAAGGCTATGTCCATTCTTGAACTGAAAGACCTTGTAAAGGCTATTGAAGAGGAATTCGGCGTTTCCGCCGCACCTGTTGCCGTAGCTGCCGGCCCTGCCGCTGCTGCCGCTGCCGCTCCGGTTGAGGAGAAGACCGAGTTCGATGTTATCCTTAAGGAAACCGGTCCCGAGAAGATCAAGGTTATCAAGGTTGTTCGCGAGCTCACCAACCTTGGACTGAAGGAAGCCAAGGATGTAACCGAAAAGGTTCCCAGCACCATCAAGGAAGGTGTTTCCAAGGAAGAGGCCGAGGCTATCGCTGCCAAGTTCAAGGAAGTCGGCGCTGTCGTGGAAATCAAGTAATAATCCTGAGAGCATTGAGCAAGCCGGATCAGCAAAGGTCCGGCTTGTTTTGTATGCTGTCGTTGCGTGCGAAGCGCGGCAATCTCTGCTGTGCTTTCCCATTTGTTGCAGCCGCGCTGTTCAGTCTCTCCTTCAGTCCTCGTAAATTGAAGTGAGAAGTGGGAGGTTAGATGTTAGATGTTCAATTATATACGACTTCGTAGCCATTCTTATTCTCCCACTTCCAACATCTCACTTCCCACCTCTAAATTGCGGAGTCAGTCGAGACAGAAACAGCGCGTCCTATTCATGCAAATGCGAGCCTTTATCGCATATCGGTTACCGCTATGAATAGATTGCCGCGCTCTGCCCGCAACGTTTTTAGGATTGGGATACCCGGACGAGGAACTGTCTCCTGTATTCCTTGATATCTTTGCAAAAAGCGGGTAGAATGTATATGCGAGAAGGGAATTTTTCCCGCGGACAATGCGTGTTTGAACCAAGACCAGCGATTCGGAGGTAAAAGAATTTGCCAGGACCTGTTGTTGCCATAGTCGGAAGGCCAAATGTCGGTAAGTCGACATTTTTTAATTACCTGGCCGGGAAAAGGATATCCATCATAGACGACACGCCGGGCGTCACCCGTGACAGGATCTATGCCGAAAGCGAATGGAGAGGCCGGAAATTCACCATAATCGATACCGGCGGCATTGAGACCAACACTGATGACTTCATAAAACAGCAGATGATCCGCCAGGCCCATGTCGCCATTGAAATGGCCGATGTTATCGTTATGATGGTGGACATCAAGGCCGGCATGACCGCCATGGATGAGGAAGTGGCGTCCATCCTGAGAAAGGCGGCAAAACCGGTGCTGGTGGCGGTCAATAAAGTGGATAATCCGGGCGAGCCGCCCACCGATATCTACGAGTTCTACAACCTCGGCATGGGTGAGATCTATCCCATATCCTCCATCCACGGGCTGGGCATCGGGGAGCTTCTTGATGCTGTTTACGAGCATTTTCCTGCTTCCGGCGAAACCGACGCGGATGATGACGCGGTGAAGGTAGCGGTCATAGGAAAGCCGAACGCCGGGAAATCCTCGCTTATAAACAGGATCCTGGGGGAAGAAAGGGTTATTGTCAGCGATATCCCGGGCACCACCAGGGATGCCATCGACACCCTGTATGAGACCAATGGGAAACGGTATCTGTTCATCGATACAGCCGGCATCAGGCGTAAGAGCAAGGTGGACGAGGAAATAGAGAAGTACAGTGTGCTCCGCGCATGGACGGCCGTGGACAGGGCGGATGTCTGCATCATCATGATCGATGCACAGGACGGCGTTACCGAGCAGGATACAAGGATTGCCGGGTATGCCCATGAGCAGGGGAAGGCCTGCATCATCGCTGTGAACAAGTGGGACCTGATAGGAAAGCAGACAGGCACGCTGGAGAAGTACAAAAAGAAGGTCGCCGAGGACCTGGAGTACATGAGCTACGCGCCCATAGTCTTCATCTCGGCAAAAACGGGTCAGCGGGTGGACAGGCTCCTGGAACTGATCGACTACGTCTTTGACCAGGCCAGCCTGAGAATACAGACAGGCGTTCTGAACGATGTGCTCAATGAAGCCATTGCCATGGTCCAGCCTCCCTCCGACAAGGGCAAGAGGCTGAAGATATACTATATGACACAGACGGGTGTGCGTCCGCCAAGCTTTGTGCTTTTCGTCAACGATGCTGAACTGATGCATTACTCATATGAACGGTATCTCAAGAATACCCTGAGGAGCAATTTCGGGTTTGAAGGCACACCAATATGGTTTACCATCAGGGAGAAGGGTGAAAAGGAATGATGATCGTTCTTTCGGCTGTTGCGGGGTATCTCCTGGGCAGCGTCAATACATCGCTGGTCCTGGGAAAACTGTTTTATAAAAAGGATGTGCGCCAGTACGGAAGCGGCAATGCCGGGGCCACCAATACCCTGAGGACGCTGGGGAAAACCGCCGCTCTTCTTGTGGTGGCCGGCGATTTTCTTAAAGGCGTGCTGGCATGCCTTATCGGAAGATGGCTGGCCGGTGAAACCTCCCCGGGGATTTATGCGGGAGAATACTGTTCCGGGATAATGGCTGTCGTCGGGCACAACTGGCCCCTGTATTTCGGATTCAAGGGCGGCAAGGGCGTTGCGACCGCTTTCTCAGTGGCCGTCATGCTTTCGCCCATAGCGGCGCTGGTATGCCTCGCATGCTTTATCCTCGTGGTTGCGGTTACCCGGTATGTATCGCTGGGCTCCATGGTCGGAGGCGCCGCGTTCCCCATAGTGGTTTGGATTATGGGCGAGCCGCTTTTCCTTGTCCTTACTGCCGCGGTCCTGGCAATTCTCATCATCTTCAGGCATTCTTCAAATATCAGGCGCCTTCTTGAGGGAAGCGAGAAAAAACTGAGCTTCAGGCGGACATAACGGTCTGACCTATGATCTGCCTGCCATGCAGGCTTCCGGGGGAATTTCCATAAAAATATGCTAAAAGTGCGGGTGTTTGCGTATGTCAGTGGTATCGATAATCGGAGCGGGGAGCTGGGGAGTCAGCCTTTCAGTGCTCCTTTCAAACAACGGGCACAAGGTTCGTGTCTGGTCCCGTTTCGAGGATGAGATTGAGATCCTGAACCGGGACAGGGAACACAAGGATAAGCTTCCGGGTGTGAAGGTTCCCGGGAATGTGATCTTCACCACGGATCTGAAGGACTGCCTTGAGGGCCATGACTTTGTGGTTATTGTTGTCCCGTCCCAGACCGTCAGGGAGAATGCAAGGCTGCTTTTGCCGTACCTTTCGCGGAATGATATCGTCGTGCTCTGTTCAAAGGGGATAGAGGAAGAAACCGGGAAGAGGCTGAGCCAGGTCATACTGGAAGAGGTGCCGGACGTACGGGTTGTGGCGCTTTACGGGCCAAGCCATGCCGAGGAAGTGGCCGTCGGCATTCCTACAACGGTTGTGGCAGCATGCCCGGACCGGGACGCGGCCATGGCAGTCCAGGACCTGTTCATGTCGCCATGTTTCAGGGTATATACCAGTTCCGACATAATCGGGGCCGAGATAGGGGCTGCCCTAAAGAATGTAATAGCGCTGTGCGCCGGAATCAGCGACGGGCTTGGCTATGGAGACAACAGCAAGGCCGCCCTGATGGCAAGGGGCATCACCGAGATCGCAAGGCTGGGAACGGCCATGGGAGCCAATGCAGCCACTTTTTCAGGGCTTACCGGCATTGGGGACCTGATCGTTACCTGCACCAGCCAGCACAGCCGCAACTGGAGGGCGGGCAACCTTATAGGAAAGGGATTATCCCCGGATGAAGCCACAGCCCGCGTAAAAATGGTGGTAGAGGGCATATCGGCAGCAAAAGCGGCAAAGAGGCTGATGGACCAGTACAGGATCACCATGCCCATCTGCCGCGAGGCTTATCGTATCCTTTTTGAGGGGAAGGACTGCAAAAAGGCGGTTTATGACCTGATGACCCGCAGCAAAAAGCACGAGTCCGAGGATACCGGGTGGTAAAGCTACGGGCTGTAAGCAGCAAGGTCAGACAATGATGTTCTTTCCAACGATCAGCGGCCATTCCTGGTCGCCGTTCAGGGTCTTGCCCGATGTTATGACCACACCCTTATCCAATATGCAGTAATTGAGCTGTGCGTCCTCCTGGACGGTGGATCCCTGCATGAGGATGCTGTTGCTGATATGGACTCCCTTCATGACCCGGACTCCGCGTAGAAGGATGCTGTTTTCCACCGTTCCTTCAATGATGCAGCCATCGGCCACGATGGAGTTCTTCACGCAGGCTTCCTCGTTGTACTTGGCAGGAGCCTCGTCCTTGACCTTTGTGTATATCTTGCGCCTGTCCATAAGGAGCTCACGCCTTATTCTGGGATCCAGGAGGTCCATGTTGGCCCGGTAATAGAGTTGTATGCTGTTTAAAGGCCTCCAGTAGCCCGTGAAGATATATGCGTATATCCTCATGGAGTCCAGGCTCCGGATTATGATATCCATGACAAGGTCGGTATAGCCCTTTGCGGCACTGTCCTCCAAAAGCTCGATCAGGAACTTCCGCTTCATGATGTAAACGCCCATGGACCCCAGGTTCCCTGTGGGGTTCAGCGGCTTTTCCTTAAAATCCACGATCCTGCTGTCCTGGTCAATCTCGACGATTCCAAGCGTCTTCCGGTCGTTTTCGGTAAGGTCGTCAAGGGCGCGGCAGGCTATGGTTATGTCCGCATCCTTGTCCACATGCTGTTCAAGCATGGGGCCGTAGTCCATGTTGTATATGGAATAGCCGTTGGCGATGACGACGAATTCCTCGTCGCTCCTCTCAAGGAAGGTCAGGTTGTTGTAAAGGGCGTCCGCGCTGCCTTTGTACCAGCCGGTGCCCGTTTCCGAAAGATAGGGCGGGAAGATCCTCAGGCCGTCTGTCTTCCTGTCCAGATCCCATTCCTTTCCCGAACCCAGGTGGTCTATCAGGGATCGTATGCTGTACTGGGTCATGACCCCCACGTTTACGATCCCGGAGTTAACCATGTTGGACAGCGTGAAGTCTATGGCGCGGTACTTGCCTCCAAAGGGGACAGCGGCAATGGACCGCTCCGAGGAAAGCTCCTTCAGCCTGTTATTCTTGCCTCCTGTAAGGATAATGCCCATAGCGCGTTTCATTGCTCATCCCCTCCCTTGATCAGATAACCGCCGGACGGAATTACACTGGATGTGAAATCCTGGGGGATGATATGGTTGTCGATAACCACATTCCTGCCAAGGATCGTTCCGTTGGGTATGACGGTATTGTAACCCACCACGGTTATATTCGTGTTATATACTTTTGGGTTATAACGGTTCTCGGCGAACTCGCCGACACCGATCCGCACACTGTTGCCCACGACGCTTCCTTCGCCTATGATACAGCAGTTGATTTCTGTATTGGCGCCGATGAAAGCGTCGGACATGATTATGGAATCCTGGATCACGGTTCCTTCCTGTACCGTTACACCCGGGAATATTACCGAATTGATTACGGTCCCGTGGATTATGCAACCCTCTGCCACGATGGATTTCATAACTTTGCCGGTTTCACCGATGAAATGGGCAGGGTAGACCGGGTTGGGGGTATAGATCCTCCAGTAGGGGTCGAAAAGGTTGAACTCGGGAATTCGCTCGGTCAGGTTCATGTTGGACTCCCAGTAGGCCTGGATTGTCCCTACATCGCGCCAGTAGCCCACGAACTTGTAGGCGTAAAGCTTCCTGCCGTCCTTCAGCATGCCTGGAATGATGTTCTTTCCGAAATCATGCTCAGAATTGGGGTTATCGTGGTCCTTCTGAAGGTAATCCTTAAGAATCTCCCAGTTGAATATATAGATGCCCATGGAAGCCAGGGTGGACTTAGGGTTCCCGGGCTTCTCCTCGAACTCGTATATCTTGCTGTTTTCAGTCACGCTCATGATACCGTAACGGCTTGCTTCTTCCCATGGAACGTCTATAACCGATATGGTGGCGTCGGCGTTTTTCTTCTTATGGAATTCCAGCATCTCGGAATAGTTCATCTTGTAGATATGGTCGCCTGACAGGATGATGACATACTTGGGTGAGAGTTCCTCCACGTAGCTTATATTCTGGAGCACTGCATCCGCGGTGCCCGAATACCATTCGCCCTTTTCCTGCCGCTGGTAGGGGGTGAGGATCGTAACACCGCCATTCCTGCGGTCCAGGTCCCACGGTTTTCCTATGCCGATATGGGAATGAAGCTTCAGGGGCTGGTACTGGGTGAGGACACCAACCGTGTCGATATTGGAATTGATGCAGTTGCTGAGCGTAAAATCGATTATCCTGTATTTGCCCCCGAACAGAACAGCCGGTTTGGCTATATTCTTGGTAAGTACCCCCAGGCGGCTTCCCTGACCTCCGGCGAGAAGAAGCGCTATTATCTCTTTCCGAGCCATACTGTGAACTCCTCCCAGCTTTTGTATTGATTATTATATACCAATCCCACTGATAATAAAACAAAGCGGTTCCTCGCCCATGAAGGCGAAAACGGCGGAAACCCGCAGGTCAAGCGCTTTGTTTTTTATGTACAACTGTAACCGGAATATGATATGACCAGGGGTATAGTTTATTTAAAAATATTGCAATTTCCTGGAATTCTGGTTATAATAATAAAGGTCAAAGAAAGTCAAAGTTAATAAGGAGGAGGTGAGTCGATGCAATACCGTGATTACTACGAGATTCTGGGCGTGCCCAGGGATGCCACCCAGGACCAGATAAAAAAGGCATACCGGAAACTGGCCAAGGCCTACCATCCCGATGCCCATCCGGGCAGCAAGGAACATGAGGAGAAATTCAAGCAGATCAACGAGGCCTACGAGGTCCTCGGGAATCCTGAAAACCGCAGGAAATATGACCAACTGGGCAGCAGGTTCAACTTCGCCAATGGTTTTGAATTTGACCCGTCCCAGTTCGGGTTCGGGAACATGCGGTATGAATTCAGGAATGCCAATACCAGCGGTTTCAGCGATTTCTTTGACATGTTCTTCGGCCCGGGAGGCCTCAATATAGATGAACTGCTGGGCAACCTGCGGGGTACCGGGTTCGGAGGCAGCACCGGAAGCAGGTTCTACAGCGCGGGCAATTATGGTCCCATGAAGGGTGAGGACCGGGAATACGAGATCAGAATCCCCATTACCGACGGTCTAAAGGGCGCCGAGCGCCGTATCAGCATCGACACACCAAACGGTCGAAGGACTGTTGAAGTGAAAATACCAAGGGGCATACAGCCCGGCGGGAAAATACGCCTGCAGGGCCTGGGCGGAAAGGGCGCCGCGGGCAGGCCCAACGGGGATCTGTACCTTGTCGTGCGCTTTCTTGATGATGGATTGCAGCTAAAAGGGCATGACATCATCATGGACCTGCCGGTCTATCCCTGGGTAGCCGCACTTGGAGGGGAACAGACAGTAAACACACCCGATGGGAGGATCATGGTGCGTGTGCCTGAGGGTATCCAGAGCGGAGGAAAGATCAGAATACCCGGAAAAGGTTACTATACACCCGCCGGAGGACGCGGCGACCTGTTCCTGTCGGTACGCCTTGTCAATCCTTCAAGGCTTACGCCGAAGCAGAGGAAGCTCTATGAGCAGCTTCGGGACGAATCATGAGCGGGGTGCCGGCTGCAAGGTCCGATGGTATAAAGGGCAGCAGTAAAGACGTGCAAAAGGGTAAGTGATGGAAGTGAGGTATTATCATGAATCTTGAGAGGTTTACGGAAAAAGCGCAGCAGGCTGTGGTAATGGCCCAGCAGAACGCGATACGCATGGACCATCAACAGGTGGATGCCGAACACCTGGCGCTGGCCCTGGTTGAGCAGGAGGACGGGCTGATACCCAGGATCCTGATGTCCATGGGGATAAGTCCCGGTGACCTGGCCGATAAGCTGAAAAATGCACTGGAGAGGCAGCCCAAGGTATATGGCGCTGCGGCTTCCAATGTCTATGCCAGCAGGCGGTTCAACCAGGTCCTGCTCAAGGCGGAGGATATAGCGAAGAAGCACAGGGACGAATATGTGAGCGTTGAACATATATTCCTGGCCATCATGCAGGAAAAGGACGGCGTTACAAGGGAGCTTATGCAGCAGTACGGCATTGATGCGAAGCTCTTCGAAGAGAACCTGGAAAAGATAAAGGGAGGCCGCCGCGTAACCAGCCAGAACCCGGAGATGGAATACCAGGCGCTGGAGCGATACGGCCGCGACCTGGTGGAACTTGCGAGACAGGGGAAGCTTGATCCGGTTATCGGCCGTGACGCGGAGATCCGGCGGGTTATAAGGATCCTTTCCCGCAGGACAAAAAACAACCCTGTCCTTATAGGAGAGCCGGGCGTGGGAAAGACGGCAGTAGTGGAAGGACTGGCCCAGCGTATCCTTAAGGGCGATGTTCCCGACGGCCTGAAAAACAAAACATTGTTCGCTTTGGACATGGGAGCCCTGATTGCCGGCGCGAAATTCCGGGGTGAATTCGAGGAAAGGCTGAAGGCGGTACTGCAGGAGATAGCCGAGTCCGATGGCCGGATCATACTGTTTATCGATGAGATCCACAACATCGTGGGTGCTGGTAAGGCAGAGGGGGCCATGGACGCGGGCAACATCCTCAAACCCATGCTGGCAAGGGGAGAACTCCACTGCATTGGCGCCACAACCCTTGATGAATACAGGAAGTATATTGAAAAGGACGCGGCGCTGGAGAGGCGTTTCCAGCCTGTCCTTGTGGACCAGCCCACGGTGGAGGATACCATATCCATCCTGAGGGGTCTGAAGGAGCGTTTCGAGATACACCACGGCGTAAGGATAACCGACAACGCCATCATAGCATGCGCGGTATTGTCCAACAGGTATATCACCGACCGCTTCCTTCCCGACAAGGCCATCGACCTTATGGATGAGGCGGCTGCCATGCTCAGGACAGAGATAGACAGCATGCCCTCGGAACTGGACGAGATAAGCAGGAGGATCATGCAGCTTGAGATCGAGATGCAGGCACTGAAAAAGGAAACCGACAGGGGATCCATGGAAAGGCTCTCGGCCATCGAAGAGGAGATTGCAGAACTCCGTGACCGCGCCAACCAGATGAAGGCGCAATGGGAACTGGAGAAGGAATATATCCGGAAGGAAAAGGATTTGAAGGCGCAAATTGAGCAGGTGCGCCTGGAGATAGAGGAGGCAGAAAGGAGCTATGACCTGGAAAGGCTTGCCGTGCTGAAGCACGGGAAACTGCCCGAACTTGAATCGCAGCTCAATGCCGAAAAGCAGAAGCAGCAGGAACTGAAAGGCCGCATGCTCAAGGAGGAGGTTACCGAGGACGAAATAGCCGAGATCGTTTCCAGGTGGACCGGTATCCCTGTGACACGCCTGATGGAGGAGGAGAAGGAAAAGCTTCTTAACCTTGACAATATTCTGCACAGGCGGGTCATAGGCCAGGATGAGGCGGTCCGGGCAGTGGCGGACGCAGTGCTGCGCGCAAGGGCTGGCCTTAAGGATATTAGGAGGCCCATCGGCTCGTTCATATTCCTCGGACCTACGGGCGTCGGCAAGACCGAACTGGCCAGAGCCCTGTCCGAAGCCCTTTTCGACACCGAGGACAACATGATCCGCATCGACATGAGCGAGTACATGGAAAAGCATGCCGTGGCAAGGCTGATCGGCGCCCCTCCGGGATATGTGGGCTATGAGGAGGGCGGGCAGCTGACCGAGGCGGTACGCCGCAAGCCATACAGTGTGATACTCTTCGATGAGATAGAAAAAGCCCATCCCGATGTCTTCAACATCCTGCTCCAGATCCTGGATGACGGGCGGCTGACCGACAGCCAGGGCCGCGTGGTGAACTTCAAGAATACGGTTATCATCATGACATCCAATATAGGAAGCGATATCCTTCTGGAAGAAGCTGGGGAAGAAGGGGAGATCGGCGAAGAGGTCCGTGAGAGGGTCATGGCTCTGCTCAAGAGAGGCTTTAAGCCCGAGTTCCTGAACAGGATAGACGAGATCGTCCTTTTCAAGCCCCTGACACGCGCGGAAATAAGGGAAATTGCGGGACTGGTGCTCAAAAACCTCTCCCTGCTCCTGGAGGACCGCAATATCCGCCTGGAGGCCACTGACAAGGCCCTGGACCAGATCGTGGAGGAAGGCTGGTCCCCTGTATTCGGAGCCCGTCCGGTAAAAAGGTATATCCGGAGGGCAGTGGAAACCGGGCTTGGAAGGATGATCATAAACGGCGAGATCGCGGAAGGGGACACGGCTGTCATCGATGCCGGCGAAAACGGCCTGGTTATAAAAAGAAAGCAGGAACAATAAAGAAAGGAGAGCTTTACGCTCTCCTTTTTGTTTCTTTCGCAAGGGATTAATACCTGTCGCGATTTGCCATCCTCTGGGCTTTCCTTGCCCTTCTGCAATCAGGGCATCTCTGGGGCTCGTTTTCGAAACCCTTCTCCTTGTAGAATGCCTGCTCACCTTCGGTGAAGATGAAATCGGCGCCGCAATCCTTGCATTTTAAAGTTTTGTCTGCCATTCCCGCAAACCTCCTTAAACATTCTCGGATTACCAATTATTGACCCTGTGACCCATATCCGTAATATTCAAGAAGGATGGGGGCAGTGTTCAAAATTGTTTAATCCTGATAATACGATGATCGCATCATCAACCGACGAATTAATCATCTATTGTAGTATATCACGCATTGGGAAAAAAACAAGGGGGTTTGAGAAAGAAATGATGGAAGGGAAGCAAAAAAATGTGCTGTCCTGGTATATCATAACATGGTAAAATGGAAATGCCCATGATGCATAGAACATGCGCGGAGGTGGGATTATCATGACAAGGGGCGGCAAATGTGTCAGCAGTGAGCCTGAAGATGTCCTGGCCAGGGAAATGGTGGAGATAGCCCTCAGGGCAAGGCAAAACGCCTATGCGCCTTATTCGGGCTTCCATGTGGGCGCTGCGGTCCTGGCCGATAACGGTAAGATATACACGGGCTGCAACCTGGAAAACGCTTCTTACGGCGCGGCCATATGCGCCGAAAGGACAGCCGTGGCCAAGGCCGTATCGGACGGGGCCAGGAAAATAAAGGCCATGGCGGTTGCCGGCGACAGTGAGGGTCCTACCCTGCCATGCGGCATATGCCGACAGGTAATAAGCGAGTTCTGCGATGAGGATATGCCGCTGTACCTGGGAAACAGGGAAGGCGATTACCGGCGGTTCACCATCGCGGAGCTTATACCGCACCCCTTTGTTCTGAAACAGGAGCATGGCCAAAAATAAACCAGTGACCATGAATATCCGGGGAGGAGAAACTTGGTATGTCATTCAGATCGGGTTTTATCACCATAATAGGAAGACCCAATGTCGGGAAATCCACGCTGCTGAACCTTCTGACAGGCGAGAAGGTGGCCATCATGTCAAGAAAGCCCCAGACCACGAGGCACCTTATCCGGACCGTGGTGACGAGGGACGATTTCCAGATGGTCTTTGTAGATACTCCGGGCATACACAGGCCAAAGAACAAGCTGGGTGTGTTCATGACAAATTCGGCAATGGAAACCCTGGACGACGTGGATGTCATTCTTTACATGGTCGAGGCCACCGACAGGGATATAGGCCCGGTTGACCAGTCCATTATCGAGGCCCTTTCAAAAACAAAAACGCCGGTCATCCTGGCCATCAATAAAGTGGACCTGGCGGAGAAGCAAAGGGTCCTGCCTCTTATCGATCTTTACAGCAAGGCTTACGATTTTAAAGAGATCGTTCCCATAAGCGCCATTGAGGCAGAAACTGCCGAACTGCTCTTCGGTGTCCTTAAAAAGTACCTTCCCGAGGGCGAAAAGCTATATCCCGACGATATGCTTACCGACCAGACCGAAAGGGTCCTGGTCCAGGAACTGATAAGGGAAAAGATGCTGGAACTTCTGGACGAGGAAGTCCCCCACGGCATCGGTGTGGAAGTGGTGCGCTTCAGTGAGAACGAAGAGCGGAATATCGTGGGCATAGACGCCAACATCTACTGCGAAAAGGCCTCCCATAAGGCAATAATCATCGGCAAGGGCGGCGCCATGCTGAAAAAGATAGGAACGCGCGCCAGGGAGGATATCGAAAGGCTGCTGGGAAGGAAGACCGTGCTCAAGCTTTGGGTAAAGGTCAGGGAAGACTGGCGGAATAACGATTTTGTGCTCAACGAACTTGGGTATAAATCATAAAGAGGTACAAACATGGCGCTCATCAGGACAAAGGGCCTGGTCATAAGGGAGACATATGTGGGTGAGGCCGACAAGATCTTAACCCTGCTTACCGAGGACATAGGAAAGGTCTCGGTATCGGCAAGGGGAGCAAGGAAAAACAGCCGCAATTCCTATGGAACGCAGATTTTAACTTACGGCCAGTATATACTGTTCAAGGGCCGGAACAGCTTAATCCTCGACGGCTGCGATATACTGGCTTCATTCTATGACCTGGCCAACGACCTGGAAAGGTTTACTTACGCGGCCCATATGATCGAGATGGCGTCGGACGCCGCTTCCGATGACCAGACCTCGGCAAGGGTTTTAAACCTGCTGCTCCATGGCCTGAACGCGCTTAACAAGGGCCGGGAGCCCCTGCTGGTGTCATCGTCCTTTACCATGAAGCTGATGCAGATATGCGGTTACCCGCCCCATGTGACAAGCTGCGTATCCTGCCATGAAAAAGAGCTTGACAGGATTTACTTCAGCTTCTCAAAATGCGGGTTTGCCTGTGAAAACTGTGCAAAAACCTTAAATGACGTTGTACCAATAACCACAGGCACGGCGAAGGCCATTCTGCATGTGCTCTGCTCGGACAATCCGGGGGTTTTTGGTTTCAACCTTTCGCCTGAGAACCTGAAATCGTTCTCCGATATCTCCAACCGCTATATAGCGGACAGGTTTGACAAAAAATACGGGAAACTGGACTACCTGAAAGAAATAAGCCAGGCCGCATACCATATGGGGGAGAATCTATGAAAAAACACCTGTTCACCTCGGGCGAGGTCATGTATGAGAAAAACCTGAAGCAGTTAAATGAAGGCCTTTTTAAAGCCGAATACATGGAATACTCAGACGTGGGCCCCGATACCGAGTATATCTGCTTCGGTTCGCTTAACGACAGGAAGGCGCAGATCATTTTCAGCATTGCCGATGAACATCTTGAAAATGTAAGGATGAAACATTCCTACAATATTCTCATGCAGTCCGACCTTCTCAGTGCGAACTGGAAGAGCTACAGGGTTACATATACATGAAACGTGTTGATGGCATGGAACCGGAGGCGATGGCAATACTGTGGATGCGCAGAAAGTGAAGCAGCTTCTTTCACGGGAGGAAGGGGAAAAACTTGATTTCAAGGCCTGTCTGAAGCTTTGCACCGAAAGCGAGAAGAAGGAACTGGTGAAGGATGTCACCGCCATTGCCAACTCGAAGGGCGGACGGGGCCATATCATATTTGGCGTTGAAGACAAGACAAAGCGTATCCTCGGCATAGACAAAACCGAGTTCAAGGAAGAACAGATCCAGCAGATCATATATAACCGGACGGATCCCCCGGTTCCGGTCCAGGTTGATTTTGTAGAATACGAGGGGAAGGACCTGGCGGTTATAACCATTTTCAAAAGCCGCCATGCGCCCCATCAGGTGATCCAGAACGGTGCGTTCTATATACGCAGGGGTTCCACCACGGACCACTTAAGAAGGGCCGAACTGGCATCCATCCTGCAGGAAAACGGGCTTTTGTCCTATGAAACCGTCGTAAGGACCGACCTTGGGCTTGATGCCCTGGATATGGAGAGAATCCGTAGATTCTTCGCCGGGCTGGAGGTTGCCGGCGACAGGTCCAATGAGATCCTGATGGAAACCTTCGGATTCATAGGCGACAGGGGAAATGGGGAGTACAGCCCCACAATCGGCGGTATGCTTCTGTTCGGGCTTGACATGCAGATACATATGCCCCACAGCCATATCAGGATCATTCATGACCAGCATACCGAGATGAAAACCGACAATATCCCCGGTCTGCTGGACTGGGCGTCGGTCAGGATAAGGGAGATAACAGGCGGAGGCGATTATCCCTTTGCCGCGGTTGACGAGGCCGTTGCCAACGCCCTTGTCCACAGGGATTACCTGGACGCTTCCAGGGGCATTATCGTAAACATCACAAAGAAAACTATCGAGATAACCAACCCGGGCGCATATTTCGGCGGAAACCGCATTTTCGGATACAGAAAGGACGATTTTCCCTTAAGGCGCAACCCCTGGCTCTACCAGAGGCTCGTCCTTGTGGATGACAAGAAGCGGTTCCTGAAGTACGGGCTGGGAATAAGCAACATCAAGCGCGCCTTTGAGCGGATCGGCAAGGTCAAGTTCATCAACCTGGGCAGAAGCAATGCGTTCAGGGTGGTGCTGCCGAGGATTCCCGGGCAGAAACCCGGAAGCGCCGATAAGACGCAATAAGAAAAACAGCCGATACTTGGCTGTTTTCATATATCATTCCCGGTTCTCCTTCATAGCCTCCCTGTCTTCATGGACAGCTTTTTTATTTTTCTCAGGCTTATTGCCCGATCCGTTTTTCTTCTTATTGTCATCATTTTCCCGTAAAACGGGGGAATCCTCTTCATTGCACAACAGGCGTATGATCTTCTTTGCTGCAAGGATGTTGGCGCTGGCTTCGAGGGCCAGCCTGAAGGCAAGCATGCCCAGGGCGTCCTTGGTGATAAAGCCATCGTTGTTGTTCTCCGCGACCTCTGCCTCTATACGCCGGGCGATCGCATGCAGGGTATCATCCTGGATGGCGCGGAACCAGTCATAGAATTCCTCCATTTCCATGGAGCCCGTCTGATGCCTGATGATATTGGAAATATCGGTGATGGGAAGCACCTGCTTGAGTATGGATATGGCAAGAAGGTAAGCCAGGTGGTCACGGGTATACTTTTTTTGGACAGGCCTGGGGATCAGCTCATGCTTGACGTAATTGTTTATCATTGACGAAGTGATGAGCCTGTCTTCTTCATCCTGGGCAAATGACTTCATCTGCCGCTCCAGGTAGGTGATTACCTGGTCCATGTAGAGATCCAGGTCGGGAAGCGCATCCCAATTAGGGGTTTGGTGATCCTTGAGCATTGAAAACCATGAAACCATTTTCGTCCTGATATCAGCCTGTTGCATAGGCATCACCCCTTGTGGCAAAAATTACTTCCGAGCGCTCAGTTTACAGCACATATTATAAGCCGTATTATATCATGATAATTAAAATCTCACAACATGGTCAATATAATCATTGACAAAGTGAAAGTAATAGCATAACATAGTAATCAAAACCAGATGAAATAATATTCGATATTCAGGAGTGGTTATGGTGTTTGAACGGATCAGGAAAATAGATATCTGGGGAGACTCGGTGCTCAAGGGTATTATCTACGACAGGGGCAGGTATACGAGGCTAAGGGAGGATAATGCGGTAAATGGGCTTAAAAGTATGGGAGTGGATATCAGGAACAATTCCCATTTCGGACTGACGGCTCCCAAGGCCAGGGACCTGATGGCCCGTGAACTGGAGAAAGGAAATGACAGCCAGGCAGCCATAATCGAATTCGGTGGCAACGACTGTGATTTCAACTGGAAAGAGGTGTCCGAAAACCCGGAAAAAGAACATAGATGCAAGACTCCGCTGGACCAGTTCAGGCAGTGCATCATCGATATGGTGGGAATGCTCAGGAAGAAAACTATCCGGCCGGTATTGGTTAACCTTCCGCCGATTGATCCGGAAAGGTACTTCAAGTGGATCACGAGAGGCCTTAATGCCCAGAACATATTAAACTGGCTTGGCGATGTGCATCACATCTACCGACACCATGAATGCTACAATCTGTGCATCATGAGCCTGGCCGGCAGCCTGGGATGCGACCTTATCGATATAAGGCAGCCTTTCCTGCTGCAGAATGATTACACCCTGTTCCTGTGCGAGGATGGCATCCATCCCAACCAGCGCGGGCACGAACTTATCAGGACGGTCATGCGCGAATATGCAGGAAATATGGCGTTATAGACCTATACCGGTCTGCATGCCGGGTTGCGGACAGGCAGCGTGAATATGAAGCGTTCCGACCTGCAGTTCGCGTATACGGTATCCTTCTATAAAAACTTATGATCCTTATCTAATTCTTAACATTATATGCCCGGGATGATGTCAATACTTTTTGAATATTTCACCCTAAATGGGTCAAATTTATCGCATGAAAATTTCACCCCCTACCCATAAGTTAGGTTACGCAATTTCCTGGTCATGGCAGGGGCGTTGCCCCTGCACCCCATCCTCGCCGGAGG
>JAAXZX010000057.1 GCA_012719645.1 Clostridiaceae bacterium | reverse complement strand
ACTAAAAGCCGCAGGCTTATCCGGTGCCGCCCAGGCTGCCGAACTATATGGGAGATGCTTGTTGTCAAGGGCGTGTCCGTAGAGGACTATTCCAGGATACATCTACCCTCAAATTCCCTACAGTAAATTGACGCTATCCATTTTTTTATATTATTTGCAAAGTTCGCAGCTCCATGTTATAATATATCGGCGTGAATACAGAGTGGTCCGCTTCCGGCGAGAAGAACAGAAGATGATGAGTACCGGTATGAACACTCTAGGAATTGGAGGAAAGGAAAATGGACATTATTCGTGCGCTCGAACAGGAAGGCATGAAGAAGGATCTTCCAAACCTGAAGATCGGTGACTATGTCAGGGTCAACGTAAAGGTTAAGGAAGGCAACCGGGAAAGAATCCAGTCCTTCGAAGGGACAATCATCGCCATGCGCGGCAGCGGGATCAGGAAGACCATCACGGTCAGGAGGGTTTCCTACGGCATAGGCGTTGAAAGGGTCTTTCCGGTCCACTCCCCGAAGGTTGATTCATTTGAGATCATCCGCAGGGGTAAGGTCAGAAGGGCCAAGCTCTATTACCTGCGCGAAAGGGTTGGCAAGAGGGCCCGCGTAAAGGAAGACCTTACGACAGAAATCGATTAATACCAACCGAAAGAGGGCGCAAGTCCTCTTTTTATTTTACTCTTCAGCGGTCCCAAGGATTTGATCACAATTCTGATTAAGGATAAAATATAAGGGTGCGGTTTTCCGCAACGAGGGCTTTTGAAAGGAGACACAAGTCTTGAATATTCAATGGTTCCCGGGCCATATGGCCAAGACCCGAAGATTGATAAAGGAGAATCTGAAACTGGTGGATGTGGTCATCGAACTGTTGGATTCCAGGATCCCCCTTTCCAGCCGCAACCCTGAAATAGACAGGCTCGTGGGCCAAAAGCCCAGGATCATCGCGCTCAATAAAAGCGATCTTTCCGATCCCGAGAAGAACAGGCTATGGGCCCAATACTTCAAAAAGAGCAGTATTGAGGCGATTTACACCAATGCCATAACCGGAACCGGCATGGACCAACTGAAAAATAAACTGAAGGAGCTAACCCGCCTGAAAACCGAATCAGCGGCCGCAAAAGGCCGTATAGGCAGGCCTGTCAGGACCATGGTGGTCGGCATACCGAATGTAGGAAAATCTGCCTTTATAAACAGGATTGCCGGGCGGGCCAGCGCCCAGACCGGCGACAAGCCCGGCGTGACCCGGACGAAGCAATGGGTCAGGATCAATCCCGGGATCCAGTTGCTGGATACCCCGGGCATACTCTGGCCGAAGTTCGAGGATCCCGATACCGGGCTCAACCTGGCTTTCACGGGAGCCATAAAAGATGAGATCATGGACACCACCGAGCTTGCGGCAAGGCTCATGGAGCGGCTGGCGGCGCTTTATCCCGACAGGCTCATGGAGCGCTACAAGCTGGGCCAGGTAAAAGAACGGCCGGGATTCATGCTTCTTGAAGAAGCGGGGAGGAACAGGGGATGCCTTGTTTCGGGCGGAGAGGTTGACCTTAACAGGATAGCCGCCATCGTGCTGGATGAGTTCCGGGGAGGCAGGATCGGAAAGATTACCCTGGAAGATCCGCCGGAAGAAGATACTTTGGAGGAACTGCCATGAAGAAGCCAACCCTGAAAGAGATTACCCAAAAGGCCGATGGAATGCCGCTTGAGGAAGCCCATCGCTGGCTCCTGGAGCTGTCGGAGGAATTCGGGGATTCGGTGAGGAAGATTGCCGATAAATACTATAAGAGGCTTGAAGCGGAGAGAAAAGAGATTGAGCGCCTTAAGGCCATGATGGCCTTTGAGAATGAAGCCCGGGAAAAGGGATACTGCTTTATTGGCGGAGTGGATGAAGCGGGAAGGGGTCCCCTGGCCGGACCCGTGGTGGCCGCCTGTGTCATCCTGCCGAAGGATGCTGTTATCTACGGGCTTAACGATTCAAAGAAACTTTCGCCCGCAAAACGGGACAAGCTGTATGACGAGATCCGGGAGAAGGCGGTTGCCTATGGCATAGGCATCGCCGACCATACATATATCGACAGGGTAAATATATACAACGCCACAAAGAAGGCCATGGAAACAGCCATCCTTTACATGAAGACAAGGCCGGATTATCTGATCATCGACGCGGTCCGGCTGGACCTGGACATAATGCAGAAGTCCGTTCCGAAAGCCGACGCGTTGAGCGCTTCGGTGGCTGCCGCCTCCATCCTGGCCAAGGTTACCAGGGACCGGATCATGGAAAAGATGGACGTAAAATACCCGGGGTATGGTTTTGCCAAGCACAAGGGCTATGGCACCGAAGCCCATGTTGAAGCCATAAAAAAGCTGGGACTCTGTCCCATACACCGGAGAAGCTTCACCTCCGGCCTGTTTGGATCTGAAACCGCGGTATAGAGCGCATTGCCGTTGTACGGCAGCGGGGTGGATAATGTGAGAATCGACGGGCTTATGCCCCAGCAATTTTTCCAGATACTGTCCAAAGCGGCCCTTGAAGGCCTGAACGTGGGTGATCTGATCCAGGGCAGGGTGACTGCCATGGAGAATGGGCTGCTTCTTATAACGCTCCTGGATGGTTCCAGCTTTTCGGCCAGCATCCCGGAAGGCCTTGATGTGCCTCCCGGAACCATGCTGACCCTCCAGATCGGGGAGCCGGCAGGAGACCAGGTCACCGCAAGAATCGTCAGGATGGACACCCCATCGAAGCAGGAGAATGAATCAGGCGGCCAGGTTTCCCAGGTAACGAGGCAGCTTCAGTCCCTGGGCGTCAAGGCCACAGATGACCTGATATCCAGGGTGCTGGACCTGCTTAAGGAAAACCCGGGCCTTGGGCTTAAAAATGCCGCGTTTTTGGCTGCCAACCGGATGGATTCCGACCAGGCCATGCTGGAGATGGCGGTAAAGCTGGCGAACAGGGAATATGACATTAATGACAATCTCCAGGCACTGAGCCGGATGTTAACAGATTCGCTTTCACAGGCGGACAGGGCGGGCCAGGAAAGCGTTTTGAAGCCCCTTCTGTTTGAACGGTATGCGGAACAAATTGTACGGGATCTTGCGGAAAGAATCATCGGATCACCAGGGGAAGGACGGGTCCCCAGCCAGGAGGATATTCTTTTTCTTGCCGGAAAACTCACGGATGCACTGAAAGGCTTTATTACCGGCAATGAGCCGCTGGACAGGGAACAGGTATATGATGCGGTAAGAGATATGTTATCAGCGCTCAGCCCTGCCAGGGACACCACGCCGGGGAACACGGACACCGGCAGAGGTCCACTGCCTGGCGGCCTGAACATTGAGGACGGCCAACTGGATGAGATTCTTAAGGGTTTTGCAGGGGATATCCTGAAAACAGTTGAGAGAACCGGGGAGTATTTCGAAAAGGAGTCCGCCGACATCAAAAAGATCATCGGGGAAATCTTCGAGAAAGCCTATGTCAGGGTGGAAGACGGCAGGGCCGCGGACATTGACCTTAGAGAGAAGGCGGAAGCCCTTAAGAAAGTAATAAGTCTTGCTTCGGATACGGCAAAACTGGCCGACGGAAAAGGCAGCCAGGCCATCCAGCCGGTGGTCCGGGAGCTGTCCAATGCCCTCAGCTTTTTCAGCCAGGTCAGTACATACCATGTCTTCATGCATGTTCCGCTGATAATAAACCGGCATGAAACCGCGGGCCAACTCTATATCATGAAGCGCAAGTCAAAAAGGGGAAGGATTGATCCCAACCAGTTCACGCTGTTCATGTCCCTTAAGACGCAGAACCTCGGGCTGGTTGAAACCTTCCTGAATGCGACATATAAGTATGTGACCATCCATTTCAGGGTGGAAAACGATCATCTTGCCGAATTTGTGAAAGCCCAGCGCAAGGACCTCTACGAAGCCCTGGAGAAAAAGGGATACAGGCTGGCAGAGATGAGGTGCAGGGTTTTCGGGGATGAGCCGGTAAACCCGCTGGACGCCGGTGAGGTTACCGAGTCCATTCTTGGCATGAATACCCGCCTGGATCTGAGGATATAGGGAGAGAACAGGATATGAAGGATAAACCGGACAGGATAAAAAAGGCGGCGGCGCTCTCCTATACGCCGGGGGAAGACAAGGCCCCCAAAGTTGTAGCTTCAGGCAGGGGAGTAATAGCCGAGAAGATAATTGAAAAGGCAAAAGAGGCCAGGATTCCCGTATACGAGGACGAGCACCTGGCAGAGGCATTGTCGGATATAAGGCTTGGATCTGAAATACCCCGTGAACTCTATGAGGTTGTAGCAGAGGTCCTTGCCTTTGTAAGCAGGCTCGACGGCAGGTATTCGCCTTACAGGGGATAATAAAATGGCTAAATACAAGGAAGGCAGAATATGAATAACAGGGAACTGGGAAAAATCGGGGAAACTGCTGCCTTGGAATATATCATGGGCTGCGGGATGAAACCGCTTGCCAGGAACTACAGGGTGGGCCGCCTGGGTGAGATCGACATTATCGCGAAGGATGGCGACACCCTGTGTTTTATTGAGGTCAAAGCCAGAAGGGGAGACCGTTACGGCACGCCGGCCGAGGCTGTATCCTATACAAAGCGCAATACCATAATCAGGGTTGCCCAGATCTATATGGACAGGTTTGGAATTCATGACGTACCTCTGCGTTTTGACGTGATAGAGGTATATATGGAGCCTGATGGCGGGATAGAATCCGTGGAGCATATAAAGGGCGCCTTTTAAGAAGCGCGGCACGTTAAAAAGGAACGGCGGCAGGGAGGATATATGCTGATATTCGATGGCCATTGCGATACATTATCGAAGATCAACCGTCCCGGGGAGCTTATAAGGAACGGCTTTCACTGGGACCTGGAGCGGGCCGGAAGATACGGGTCCTTTGTGCAGGTCCTGTCTTCCTTCGCCGATCACGGCCAGCGGAAAGATCCCGCAGCGGTTATGGCCAGGCAGCTTGAGATGGCAATTGCATTTGAGGGCGAGCACCCGGACCGGCTGAAGCTGATAAGATCGGCATCGGACCTTAAGACAGTTCAAAACGGCGGCGTTTTTGGAATCCTTGGAGCGGAAGGGGCTGAGCTTTTCAAGGGCAGCATCGGGGAGCTGGAGCGCTGGTTCAACAAAAGCCTGAAGGTTGTAACCCTTTGCTGGAATTACGACAACGAGGTTTGCGACAGCGTGGCCGGGCATCGTACCCATCGCGGCCTTTCGCCCTTTGGCCGGGAGCTCGTGGACAGGATGCAGGAACTGGGCATGGTTATTGACCTTTCCCATGCCTCCGATGAAACCTTTGAGGATGTATTGGAATGTGTGAACGTTCCGGTTGCGGCGACCCACTCCAACTGCCGCGCCATATGCAGCCATCCAAGGAACCTCACTGATGCCCAGATTTTGAAGATTGCCGCGACCGGCGGCGTTATAGGCATCAATTTCTACAGTTGTTTTCTTTCCGGTTCGGGAAAAGCGGGAATTAAGGATATAATTAACCATATAGAGCATATAGCAGGGCTTACCGGAACCAGGCATATAGGATTGGGGTGCGATTTTGACGGTGCAAATCCAATGCCTGAAGGAATTACTGGGGCGGAAAGCCTTTACATGGTGCTGGAAGCACTGGCCAGGGCGAACTATGCCGACAGGGATATCCGGATGATAGCAGGCGGTAATTTCCTGAGGCTTTTTACCCGTATTTTAAGTTAATGTTTCAGTAATGTGCCGGCTGTATTGCACGAGTTGTGAATAAGTATAAAATATTATATAATAAAGCTGCCGTAAACAGCCATTTACGGTTGTCCTTCAGGGGAAAGGAATCACCGCATGACGGATAAAAAGGATCTGCTGGATCTGGAGGCGGAAGAACTCAAAAGCGAGCTGGCTGCATTGGGTGAAAAGCCATTCCGGGCCGGGCAGATTTGGAAGTGGCTCTATGCCGGAGAATTGGATTTCCGGGAGATGACCAACCTGCCTCTGGACCTAAGGGAAACGCTTTCGGAGCGATACAGGGCCGGAGGTTTGCGAATAAGGGATAAACTCACATCCAATGTGGACGGAACGCGAAAGTACCTGTTTGAACTGGATGACGGCAACATCATCGAAGGCGTGCTCATGCAGTATCATTACGGGTATTCTGCATGCCTGTCCACGCAGGTTGGATGCAGGATGGGGTGCGGATTTTGCGCCTCATCGCCGCTGGGGTTCATCAGGAACCTCACAAAAGGTGAGATACTGGGCCAGATACTGTGCATGACCCATGACATAAATGACAGGATCAGTCATGTGGTTTTGATGGGTATCGGCGAGCCCTTCGATAACTACGAGAATGTTGTTGGCTTTTTAAGGCGCATCAACAGGGAGGACACCCTGAACATAAGCTTCAGGAAGATGACAGTATCCACCTGCGGAATAGTGCCGGGAATCCTCCGTTTTGCCAACGAAGGTTTCCCCGTAAATCTGTCGGTATCCCTGCATGCGCCCAACGACGAGATCAGGGAGAAAATAATGCCCATTGCCAGAAGATGGCCCATGGATGAACTTCTGGCGGCCTGCAACGAGTACGCGAGGATTACTTCGAGGCGCGTGACCTATGAATATGCCCTGATAAGGGATGTCAACGATTCCGCCGGCCATGCTGAAGAGTTGGCGGGACGTCTGAAATATACGTTGTGCCATGTGAACCTGATACCTGTCAACAGGGTAGAGGGCGCAGGGTATGACAGAAGCAGCCGCGAGAGGGTTGAAACATTCAGGGCTGTCCTGGAAAGGAAGGGCATCGCCGTGACAGTCAGACGCGAGCTGGGAACCGACATCATGGCCGCATGCGGCCAACTGCGCAGGGATACATTGCTGCGATCGGGGAAGGTGTAAATTGTGAAGTATTCGGCATTGAGCGACATCGGACAGAAAAGGGAAAAGAATGAGGACAGTTGGAATATCATACTGGATGCCGATGGAAACCCGGTAGGTTTTGTTGTTGCCGATGGTATGGGAGGATACCTTGCGGGAGAGGAAGCCAGCCGTATTGCCGTCCAGGAGATCTCATCCATGGTCCTGGAATGCGTGGAAGCCAAGGATATTCCCACCATGCACGATATAATAAATAACCGGATCGAGCATGTTAACAGGCAGATCATGGAGTATTCCAGCAAGAACCTGGGGGGGATGGCGTCGGGCACAACCCTGTCCATAGGAATTGTAAAGGGCCAGGAACTTTTTATTGCCCATATAGGCGACGGAAGGGTGTACCTGATCCGTGATTCCCAAATACGACCCATCACCCAGGACCACACTTATGTGGCGGAACTGGTCAAAGGGGGCATTATTTCATCAAATGAAGCCCTTACCCATCCTGAGAAGAACAAGATAACAAGGGCCTTGGGCTTCAATGAGAATTACCTTCCCGATTTTTACCGGGAAACCATAAAAGAAAATGACATTTTCGTTTTTTGCACCGACGGCCTCTATGAACATCTTACCGACGATGAAATCTGCGATATTATACTGAAAGTCCCGATAGAAGAGGCTTCCGCTGAATTGATAAAAGCAGTAAACCAGCGGGGTGGAAATGATAACGTAACCGTGATTATTGCCTGGGCTTAAGGCGGGGTAGAGAGGTGTACAGATGGTAGGAACAGTTTTAGGGAACAGATATAGCATACTGTCAGAAATCGGTTCAGGCGGCATGGCGAGGGTCTACAAGGCCCAGGACCGTTATCTGCAGCGCCATGTGGCAGTTAAGATACTAAAAGACGAGTTCAAGCATGACGCTGATTTTCTGAAGCGATTTGAAAAGGAGGCACAGGCTGCCGCAAGCCTGACCCATCCGAATATTGTCCAGATATATGATGTAGGAACCGACAACGGCAATTATTATATAGTGATGGAACTGGTTGAGGGGATTACCCTTAAAGAATATATCAAGAAGGTGGGGGCCCTCGACTGGAAAGAGGCCGTCAGTATCACCATACAGATCTGCAGTGCTTTAAGTAAAGCCCACAGCAGGGGTATCGTCCATCGGGACATCAAGCCCCAGAATATTCTCATTACGTCCGACGGCATACCAAAGGTGACCGATTTCGGCATTGCCCGGGCAGCTTCAGCCGATACCGCGACCATGAAGCTGGACACCATAGGCTCAGTGCATTATTCGTCGCCGGAGCAGGTCCGTGGAGGATATATCGATGAGAAGTCCGATATCTATTCCATCGGTGTGACATTCTTCGAGATGGTAACCGGCAGACTGCCCTTTGACGGCGAGTCCTCGGTTTCCGTAGCGCTGAAGCACATCCAGGATATTCCGCCGCTTCCCACCGATGTCAAGCCCGGCATACCTTCGGCATTGAATACGATTGTTATGAAGGCCATGGCCAAATCCAGGAAGGATCGCTACCAGTCCGCTTCGGAGTTGATTCAGGACCTTGAGAACCTGACGGGAAAACCCAGCGATGCAACCGAAATCCTTCTTCCCAACGTGAAGCATGATCGCAGCCGGTACGACACCAGAAAACTCGAAGTATTGGAGGATGATGACTTGGCCAGGAAGAATCGTAAGCCTTCAAGGAGAGGCCACAACAGGACCATGAGGGTTGTGCTTCCGTTTCTTTATGTAGTCCTTATTTTAGTGATCGCAGGCGGGATCTACCTGTTTATAAGCGCCATCGTCAACGAGTTCAGACAGGAAGTCAGCCAGCCTGAGGCCGTTACGGTCGGCAAGTATGTGAACCGCAATATCAATGAGGTTATAGCCGAACTGGAGGAAAAGGGTATCAAGCCCTATGATATTGTGTACCGGTCCAGCGATACCGTAGAGAAAGATATCGTTATGGATCAGAGCATCCCTCCCGGAAACTCAATTAAGGCCGGAAGCATATATACCACCCTTGTCCTCACTGTCAGCCAGGGTGCGGATATGGTGACAATACCTCCTGTAGAAATGCAGGAGCATACCGGTGTTTATTACCTGCTGAAGGATGAATACGGCCTTGATGTTGAGGAAAGGTCGGAATACAGTGAAGAAGTGCCCATCAACATGGTTATCCGTACCGAGCCTAAAGCCAATACCCAGGTGAAGAAGGGTGACAAGGTCATCATCTACTGGAGCCTTGGCCCGAAGAAGGAGACAGTCGTGGTTCCGGGAGTCATCGGAAAGACTTATGATGAAGCTGTTGCCATTCTGACCCAGTCCAAACTGAAGATAGGCAGAACATACCCGGAAGGCCGCGAAGGTTTCCAGGGCAAGATTATTGACCAATTCCCCAAGGAAGGGGACCAGGTGCTGGAAGACACAGCGGTGGATCTTACCTTTGAAGACGACAGCGTCCCCACGCCCCCCGGCGAGGAACCGTCGTATGGCACACGCCCGGTTACGATAGTAATACCTCTGCCGCCAGGCATAGAAGAGGATACGGTGGGCGTCAGGGTGGTGAAGATCGACAACGCCACCAACGAGGAAACCGTACTCGTTGATAACGCCCGGCTCAGGACCAGCGAGTTCCCGCATAATTTCGTGGTGAACATACCTGAAAAGGGCGGCTGCACCATAAGGGCCTATGTCAACAATATACTGGTAACCGAAAAGATCTATTAACAGCATGGCAGGGTGATAACCTGAAAAGATATTATGGACAATATAAGGCAAGGCATTATTCTAAAAGGCGTAGGAGGCTTTTATGATGTCCTGGACCAGGAAGCCGGTCTGGTCTATACCTGCAAGGTCCGGGGCGTTCATCGCAAATCGGGAGGCATATCGCCCCTCCCGGGTGACAGCGTAACCTTCAGAGTGATTGATGAAAAAGGCCTGACAGGTTTTATTGATGTGATAGGCGAGAGGAAGAACGAATTTGCCAGGCCGCCGGTGGCCAATATTGACCAGCTCGCCATCGTCCTGGCTGTAAAAAGCCCGGAACCCGACCTGAGCCTGGCTGATAAACTCCTGATTACCTGTGAGGCAAAGGATATTTCCCCCCTTATCCTGATAAACAAGATAGACCTGGATGAAGGCGGCTCCGCTGAATGCATAGGCAGGATATATAAAAAGGCGGGTTACCGGGTCATCCTGGTAAGCAAGGTGCTGGATACAGGCTATGACGAGCTTCACAAGGAACTCAAAGGGTGCAAGACGGCATTTGCCGGGCAGTCCGGCGTTGGAAAATCGACAATACTGAACAGGATACTGAACAACTGGGCCATGGAAACAGGCGAGGTAAGCGAGCGCATCCAGCGCGGCCGGCACACCACAAGGCATGTACAGCTTTTCGAACTTGATGTGGGCGGATTTGTGCTTGATACGCCCGGGTTCAGCGCCTATTCGGTCTGTGATGTGGAACACACGGAACTGGCCAGCCACTATCCCGAATTCAGGAAAGTCATCGGAGAATGCCGGTTTACAAGCTGCAGCCATATCAACGAACCAGGATGCCGTGTCCGGGAGCTTGTTGAAAAAGGCAAGGCAGATGCCGAAAGATATAAAAGATACGTTCAGTATTACAGGGAACTGAAAGAAGCTTATGACAACAGGTACAGGAGATAGTAAAATGATTAAGATCGCACCATCCATACTATCTGCAGACTTCTCATGCCTCAGAGACGAATTGGAGAAGATTGAAAAATCAGGAGCCGACATGGTCCATCTGGATATCATGGACGGGCATTTCGTGCCCCCCATCACCATAGGAGCCATCGTAGTGAGCGCCCTGAGGCCGCATTCCAGGCTGCCCTTCGATTCCCACCTTATGGTCAGCAACCCGGACAGGCATATCGAATCTTTTGTTGAGGCTGGCTCCGACAGCATCACGATCCATGCCGAGGCTGCGCCAGACCTTGAAGCATCCCTGGCCAGGATCAGAAGCCTGGGCGTGAGGGCGGGGGTATCCATAAGCCCTGAAACCGATGAAAAGGTCGTCCTCAAAGTCCTGGACAAGGTTGATATGGTCCTGGTCATGACTGTGCATCCCGGCTATGGCGGACAGAAGTATATTGAGGGCATGGAAAACAAGGTACGGCATATCAGGGAGGCCGCCAACCGGCTTGACATTCCCCTGGATATCCAGGTGGACGGCGGGATCAACAGTGAGACCATAAAGAAAGTGGTTTCGGCGGGTGCCAATGTGATTGTCACCGGGTCCGCCTTCTTCAACAGCAATGATCCTGCCGGGTTCGTATCTTTACTGAAGAGGTCTGCTATATGAGGGCAGTGATTGTAGGCAGCGGGGATCCTGTTGATCCCCGGCTCCTTAAAGAACGTTGCGAAAACGCGGATGTTATTATCGCAGCCGACGGCGGGGGTTACTATTTATATGAGGCAGGCATAACGCCCGATTTTCTCATTGGTGACTTTGATTCCATCCCGCCGGCTGTACTGGAACATTTCCGCGCCCAAAAGCGGGTTACAATCAGGAACTTCCCGGCAAAAAAGGATTTCACCGATATGGAACTGGCAGTGGAAACAGCGGCAGGCATGGGAGCCGATGAAATCTGCATCCTTTCTGCCACTGGTTCACGGCTGGACCATTCGGCCGGAAATATCCTGCTCTTGTCCGGACTTCTTGATAAGAACATCAGGGGCTGGATCGAGGATGCCAATAACCGGGTTTGCCTGACACGGGGAAGGATAGAACTGGAGAGGCTGGATAACTGGAAGGTTTCACTGATCGCCCTTTCTCCCGAGGTCAGAGGGCTAACCACCGAAGGACTTTCTTATCCCCTTAAGGATTATACACTGAAGCTTGGAAGCTGCCTGGGCATCAGCAATGAGTTTGCTTCGGACACGGCGGCTGTCAGCTTCGATGAAGGACTCCTGATGGTGATCCTGAGCCGCGACGAATAAGACGATCCTGGTATTAATGATTGACCGCGGATATTTTATAACGGAACATGAATAAACCCGGAGTGTGCTCTCCGGGTTTTCTTGCTTAACGATATCTTACGATTATTGCCGTTTATACATCATCGCCGCTCTCATCCAGTTCCTCGTGCTTGATCTTCAGCCTGGACCGGGATTTCCTGGATGGCGACACGAGCTCTATGTCTTCCTCGGGAAGTTCAATCATCTTACAATTGCCCTGGAATATGGCGCCCTCATCTGTTACGATGCTGGACACTTCGATATCCCCGTAAAGCCTGGCCTGGGCCTGCAGGTGCAGAATTCCCTTTGCCATGATGTTTCCCTTCACTTTTCCGCTTACATAGACATTGCTGCCATAAACATTTCCTGTAATGGATGAAGATGATTCAATATAAATGTCTCCCCCGGCTTTTACGTCACCGTCAACCTTTCCGAGGATCTTCAGTGATCCTTCGGTGTCCACGTTGCCGATAAACGTGGTATACTCACCGATAACGGTGTCCATGTTGGCAGGTGAACTCTTCCTCTTTTTCAACATTATTGACCACCTTTCATATGATATCAGGGCTCAATATAATACAGCGGGTCGGTGGGTTTTTCGTTAAGCCTGACTTCAAAATGCAGATGTGCGCTGGTCGCCAACCCGGTTGCCCCAACCTGTCCGATCTTTTGAGCCTTGGAAACCCATTGACCTTCTTTAACGAGTATCTTGCTCAAGTGGGCATAATATGTTTCAAACCCATTACCATGGTCGACTATAATCAAATTTCCAAAACCGCCGTTCCAACCGGCAAATGTTACCTTGCCCTCCGCGGCGGCAAATACCGGGTCGCCTTTATTTCCGGCCATATCCAGGCCGTCATGCATGATATACCGCTTATATATGGGATGGAAACGCATGCCGTACCCGGAGAATGTTGTCCTTGTATTTACAGGCCAGTAAGTGGGAAGGGCATTAAGATAATTGTTAAGCTGGTCTTCTTTCCGGGCAATTTTGCTTGTTACATCATCCTCGGAAAGCTTTGCCGATTCCACTAAAGAGATGAGGGCGCGCAGTTCCGCGACATCCTCCTTGAAGGAAGAGGGTTTTTTATCACCCCGGCTTATGGTTCCGATGTCCTTGATACCATTGTCAATATATGCGACGATCATGTCTTCATATTGTTCCTTGTATTCGTCGACGGCCTCTTCCGATATGGTCCTGATGGATTTCATTGTTGTGATGATTTCGGCATTGTCGGCAAGTTCCTTTGTCTGCTTGGCTATAAGTGTCTGCAATTGTTCCTTTTCGCTAATGACGGCGTTTAACTCTTCAGTATGTTTAACAATCATGTCCTTGTTTTGCTTTACAACAGAGAGAGTATATCCGGTCAGCATCAAAAGCGCAACAAGCATGAATGCGAAGGTAGTGAGAAGAATTGTCCGGTAATGACCGATTCTGATTGTTTTGACTCCGCCTTTATGATGGGGAATGTACATTATGGACAGGTACTTCCGTCTGGCGGAAATCTTTCCTCTCAGACTCTTCATGTCTTCACTCCCTAAAACGTTTTGGCCATCATGTATTTTGACATATTACTGAAATAATTCTGTAACACAGCCGATATTATTATAATATATTATCTTCCAGAATAGAAGATGTAATAAAATTTATTGGCCAAATTATTCATCCGATTAAATATTATTAACCGAATATTGTGTAGTTCATGCGTTAATATAGGCATAAATATTTCATTACAGACCGTTTATGGCCATGGCTTCTACCAAAGGAAAAGTTAAGATATTGAAATACTCGCGCCTTGACTTTTATTACATTTAATGATATATTACGTTTAGTGATATACTACGGTAAACGTAACAACTTGCTCAAGGAAGAGGTTGCCTATGCGGGATAATTTCAGGGGAGGAGCGCTGACCGAAACCACGTTTTTTGTGATGCTGGCCTTATATCGTCCCAACCATGGTTACGGCATTATGCGGTTCATTGAGGAAAAAACCAACGGGCGCCTGGTCCTGGGCGCGGGAACATTGTACGGCGCCATCAACAACCTGGTCAGCAAGGGCTGGATCGCCCCATGCGGCGAAGAACCGGGCAGCGCAAAAAAACTGTATACCATAACCGAGACAGGGAGAAAGGTGGCCGAAAGGGAGCTTGAGCGCCTGATGGAGCTCTGCGATATTGCCCGGGAAATAATTGAAGGGAGCGGTGATTGAAAATGAGGGTTTTTCGTTACTTTGGCGGATTCCTGGAAGCGCAGGAAAAATGGCTGAATAAAATGGCGGAGCAAGGTTACCGGCTTGCGCGAACCACGAGCCTTATGTACGAGTTTGATCTATGCGCGCCTTCTCAGTATGAGTACCAGATTGAATTCATCGCCGGCAAGGACCAGTCCTATGTCCGGGATTACCGAAGCTTTCTTGAAGAAATGGGTTACCGCACCTTCACGAAAAACATCAACCTGAACTTCTCTATAGGCAAGTTGAGGTGGAGGCCATGGGCGAAAGGAACAGCACAGATAGCCACTAATCCGGGAAGTTACAACCAGGAGCTGCTGATCGTTGAACGTGAAAGGGATGGAAAACTCACGAGCCTTCATACCGGCCAGGATGCCGAGGCTGTTGCCGGGTATATAAAAAAGCTTAGGAACACCAACTTCAACTATGGGCTGATACTTGCCCTGGGCTGTCTTTTAAGCATTTTCATGAGTGATTCAAAAGCAGCAGCAATATTGCTGGGAGCTTTATCCGTATTCTTTTT
>JAAXZX010000056.1 GCA_012719645.1 Clostridiaceae bacterium | reverse complement strand
CCATTTTATCCGGAAAGCCTGATATTATCAGGCTTTTTTGCATTTTAGGCACCTTTTTCGTCGTATAATTCTATACAACTATGGAAACCGAAAACAATATTTTCTTATCCAGGACGGGAGGAAAATCATTCATTGCTTTGTCGGCAAATTTCAAATGTTCAGACACTGCAAATCCTGCTGATTTGTGAGTGCCGGAAAAAGAAAGGGGGCTATACATGTGACGGGGAAGCAGGACAGTTTGCTTAACGCACAGGTTCACAGGATGTGTTTTGACAAGGATTCATGTTTATTGCCCCCTGAGAAACAATGGGCTTGTCGTTGTGGACAAGAACGACTATGAAAATGTCAGGTATCTGAACAGGGATAAAGGAAACGGGTCAATACTGCACCAGATAAGGAAAGCCGGGTGTTCCCTGGGTCGCGCGGTTATGACTGGGTTAATTTTATCATGGTCCATGTGCTAAAGAATGAATTATAATTATATTGGGCACAAAGGAACAGATTAAGGAGCTGAAGCGCATGATCGGCAAAAATGGGATACGCATTATTTACGGCGATAACCCCCGGCAAATGGTAAAAGCGCTGCTTGAAGCCATACGACCTGAAGAGGAAATAGATAAAGGCGCTCTTATCGGAATCAAGCCGAATCTCGTTGTGGCAAAGCCTTCAAGTTCGGGCGCGACAACATCACCCGAAATAGTGGCCGGGCTCATCGAATATCTGAAATCAAAAGGCCGTGACAACATAGTAATTATGGAAAGCTCATGGGTAGGCGACAGGACATCGGAGGCCTTCAGGGTATGCGGATACGAGGAGTTGTCCAGGAAATACAATGTACCCCTCATTGACCTTCAAAAAGATAAGTACAGCGAATATGAAATAAACGGTCTTGGTATAAACATCTGTGATCATGTTAAAAAGGTTGATTACCTAATAAACATACCAGTCCTCAAAGGCCACTGCCAGACCAATATGACATGCGCTTTGAAGAATATGAAGGGCTGCATACCCAATTTCGAAAAAAGGCGGTTTCATGCCATGGGTCTGCATAAGCCCATAGCATACCTGAACAAGCTCATAAAGCACGATCTCATAATCGTTGACGGCATGAACGGCGACCTTAACTTTGAAGAAGGCGGCAACCCGGTCCGGATGAACATGATAATCGCAGGAAAGGATCCCGTTCTTATTGACGCATATGCGGCACATCTGATGGGCTTTGGCATAGACGAAGTTCCGTACATCGCCATAGCCGCAGGCATCGGCGCAGGCAATGCAGACCTGGCATATGCCGATATTGTCGAAATTAATAAAGATATTGTATCAAGAAAGCTGACACCATCAAGAAGAGTCCAGCAGCTGGCAAGACACGTTGTGGAAGACAGCGCCTGTTCGGCCTGCTACGGAAGCCTTATCCATGCGCTGGAAAGGCTTGATGAAAAAGGTCTTTTAAAAAAACCGAAAGATAAAATATACATTGGCCAGGGGTATAAAAACAGAAGGTGCGAAGGCATAGGAATCGGTAACTGTACTTCGGGATTTGAAAAGTACGTTAAGGGCTGCCCGCCAAAAGTACGCGATATCGTAGAGTACATGGAAAGTCTTATATAGACAGGGGATATTTCAGTTGATGAAATCAGATGATTTTTACAAAACATTTGAAAGTAATTTTACATCATGGGCTAAATCAACAGATGACATAAGAGCTGCTTTTATTGTGGGGTCAAGATCGCGTATAGATCATCCCGCAGATGAGTGGGCCGATTTGGACATTATTATATATGCAAATAACAGCGACTTCTATTTGCGCAATACTGACTGGCTTCAAAACCTTGGCAATATTTGGACAACATTTGCATATAAGACATCTAGCGGTGAACCCGAACGCCTTACCCTGTTTGAAGGCGGATACCAGGTTGATATGGTGTTTCTGGCCAGCGATATTCTTTACCAGCTGGCAAAGGATAGAACAGTTCCGGTAAATTTCCGCAGGGGCGTAAAGGTACTGGCGGATAAGGACAATGTAGCCGGCTGTATTGTGCCAACAGAGTATAAACCTGCATCCACCCCCCAAGTTGACAATGATGCTTTTGTGCAGGCAGTTAATATGTTTTTCTTTTGCTCCCTATATATAGCCAAGCAAATTGTACGAGGCGAGTTGTGGACAGCCAAAGCAAAGGAAAACGACCTTAGGGCACTGCTGCTTACAATGATGGAATGGCATGCAAAGGCATTGCATGGCTGTGATTATGATGTATGGCATGGGGGACGGTTTCTACATGAATGGATTGATCGAAAGACACTAAAAGAACTAAAACGCACTTTCTCTCCATATGAAAAGGTTGACAGCTTAAGGGGATTGATGGCATCAATCAGTCTGTTTCGGAGAATTTCCATAGAAACAGCCAACAAGCTCAAGCTGGACTATCCTACCGACACTGATAATCATATAACTGGCTGGATCAGGGATAACATCGAATCTAAACTTCAGTTGATATAATTAATCTAGGGAGACTGAAACTGCCCTGGCCAATGGCCGGAATGATAAATGCATAATAAACTTTATATTGGAAGGGGGAAACAGGTCATGAAGTGTCCGTTTTGCGGAAGCGAGATGAAAAAGGGAACCTTGAGAAGCCGTGGTTGCAATTTTTTCCTTCCGGATGGAGAAAAAATGCCAACCTTCTATACCAGGAAGTCACTGGCAAAACGCAACGCAATTCCTTTACCGCCGGACCCTTTCGGCCGGAGCACTGTTATTGATGATTGGCCCGTGGCTTATGCCTGCCTGGAATGCAGGAAGATAATCATAGACTATGGGAAAGCGGAGGAGGATCACAATGGAAGGGATTAACGAAACAATCCAAAAGCAGCTCGAGCACCGGACAATCCGTGAATTCAAGGGCCAGAAGATACCGGAAGAGGTTTTTAAGCTGCTGATGGAAGTCGCAAGGCGCACGGCAACATCCACCGGTATGCAGGCCTGTTCAATCATCCGTGTTACAGACCGGGAGTTGAAGAAAAAAATAGCGGAAATATGCAACCAGGAATATGTTGCAAGGGCGCCGGAACTGCTGATTTTTATAGTCGATCAGTACAGGAACTGCCAGATTGCGAAGGAGAAAAACTATACGGCGGAAACCGCAAGGGACATGGACCGGTTCTTTGCCGCGTTCACCGACGCATGCATAACGGCCCAGAACGTTGTGACAGCCGCAGAATCCATGGGTTTGGGAACTGTCTACTTTGGCAGCATCCTCAATGATTCCGAAAAGATCTGCGAACTTCTGAAACTGCCTGAACTGACATTCCCGGTGGTTGGACTTGGCATAGGGTACCCGGATCAGAAACCGCAGCTAAAACCTCGGATGGAAATGAGGCTCAGGATTTTCGAGAATGCCTATGCCTCTTTTGAGAATTATCTTGAAGAAATCAAGGAGTATGACGAAGAAATGCGCACCTACTACGACCTTAGGGATCCGGGAAGGCCGGTGGACAGCTTCAGCAACCAGGTGGTCGTACGGTTCAGTCAGGTAAATTCCAAGCGCCAGGAAATCCTGAATGTGATTCGCAGGCAAGGCTTTGACCTGATGGTGAAATAGGCTGAAAGCAAAAAAGACGGCGAGACCACCGAAAAGCGCCGCCCTGGGGGTCACGAAGCGCGGGCTTTTCAGTGGTCTCTGCCGCTTCTCCCTCTTATTCTTCCTCTTCGTCCTGCAATGCGTCGTAGCCTTCTTCCCCTGTTCTGATCTTAATAACATTCTCAACATCATATATGAAGATTTTGCCGTCGCCCATAGTGCCCGTGTACAGTGCCTTTTTAACCGTATCCACAAGCGTTTCGACAGGTATCTTGCATACTACAATGTCCACCTGGACCTTGGGAAGGAGCCTTGTTTTTACAGGCGCGCCGCGGTAATACTCCATGTGGCCTTTCTGCATGCCGTAACCAAGAACGTTTGTGACCGTCAGTCCTGTAATCCCGATCTTGTCGAGGGCGGACTGGAGCGTAGTAAACTTCTCCTGGTTCGTTATAATGGTCACCTTTGTCATCTTTGCGCCCGGACGCGCCTTGTTCACCACCGGAATTGCGGCCTCAGGCGATACTGTACCTGAAACGGGCTTCGGTACCGGAACCGGGCCTGCTGTTGTGAAGACATCGCCGCTGCCATTGGCTGTAGCCATAATAGGGGCTACAATGGCAAAATCGGGATAAGCATGGTTTCCGTGTTCCCCGATATCAAGGCCCTGGATCTCCTCTTCGAGGCTGACACGGATGCCGATTGTCTTCTTGAGCAGGTACCAGACCAGGAAGGACGAGGCGAATGTAAATATACCTACGGCAATAACTCCGACAACCTCAACCCCTAACAGAGACCAGCTGCCGCCGAAGAACAAACCATTGACCGTTGATAGGCTTGTAACGCCTTCCTCTGCGAAAAGGCCGACACTGATCGTTCCGAAAACACCGCAGACCAGGTGAACCGAGGTGGCGCCTACAGGGTCATCGACCTTTGCCCGGTCAAAAAGGAGCACGGCGAATACGACGATTATACCTGCCAGCGCGCCGATAATCAGCGAGCTTCCAACGCTTACATAGGCACAGCCGCCGGTAATGCCCACAAGACCTGCCAGGCACCCGTTGATGGTCATACCGAGGTCAGGCTTGCCGATAAAGATCCATGACGTGGCGGTGGCGGTAAGCACAGCCGCAATAGCAGCCGTATTGGTCGTAACAACGATATGTACTACATCACCGGGGTTCTGGAAACTCATAGTGGATCCCGGGTTGAATCCGAACCATCCGAGCCACAGGATGAAAAGGCCGATAACTGCCATGGACATGCTATGGCCCGGGATCGCTTTCGGCTTCCCATCCTTATCATATTTCCCATGTCGGGGTCCGAGCATGATCGCTCCGGCAAGAGCTGCCCAGCCACCCACCGAGTGGACTACGGTATCACCCGCAAAATCCATGAATCCAAGATTGCCAAGCCAGCCTCCTCCCCATATCCAGTGACCCACGATCGGGTAAATAACAAGGGTCAGCACAAAGGAAAACAGGATAAAGGAAATATACTTGACGCGTTCCGCAACAGCTCCCGATACAATGGTCGCCGCGGTGCCGCAGAATACCAACTGGAAGAAGAATTTACCCCAGAACGGCACATTCGACGTGAGAGTGTCCGCATAGAAATCAAGATTGGACCTGTTAAGGATTGACAGGTTTTGTGTTCCCACCAGCGGATTGTCTCCGCCAAACATGAGCCCCCAGCCAAGAAGCATGAAGCCCAGCGAGGAAACCGCGAAAACGATGAAGTTCTTGGAGAGGATGTTAACCGTATTTTTTGAACGCGCAAAACCGGACTCAACCGCTGCGAAGCCGAGGTTCATAAAGAATACCAATACTCCCGCGAATACTACCCATAGGGTATCGACTATCATTTCGGTGCTCATAATCAAACCTCCTCAAATAATTAAGGCGTGTATTCTACGCGGCATCCTGGGATGCTCATCACAAATACACGCCTTTGTGCCAAATTAAGGTTTTGACAACGGGTTATTCATCTTTCATGGCAGGAATTCCGTACTCCCATCCTGCGATTTCTTTGGTTCCGTCTGAAACCATGCGAAGCTCCGCATAAAACCATTACTCACCTAAGGATATGGCATATCTCCCGGAATGATCCTCACCTTCTCCCAAAAATAAGTTAAGGTGCTGGGGGCGTTTGCCCGCAGCACCTTTGCTGTTAAGAACATTATAGTCAAGGATGCATAAATTGTCAATTACAACATTCACAAAGTTAAAGCCCGGGATACATCAGTTTTTGCCCCAATTGCATAAGTGGATCAGGAATTTTTTACGGAGGGCAGGTGTTCCCGTTACGCAGATCTGCCTTTTCAAATGGCTTTAATTCATCGGCAAATAGCTTTATAATTTAAGTAAGGCAAATCATGAATTAACGGGATTCTCTTCAGGTCCGGAATCGAAATTCCGATTATACGGGAACAGCTGAGCATCCTGGCGGGGGGCAATCGGATGAACATTCTTGTCGCAGACGATGAAAGCGATATCCGGAACCTGGTAAAAATCAGCCTTGAAGAAAACGGATATACCGTATTGACAGCGCAGGACGGAAAGGAAGCGTGGGACATCCTTTCAACGCACGACATCAGCCTGGCAATCCTGGACGTTATGATGCCGGTGATGGACGGATTCAACCTGCTCCGAAAAATACGGCAGCACAGCACCATCCCGGTCATCTTTCTGACCGCCAGGACCGACGACATGGACAAGGTGCTGGGACTTGGGCTGGGCGCTGACGATTATATTGCAAAACCATTTTCCGTCGCCGAGCTGGTTGCCCGCGTGGGCGCACAGTTGAGGCGGAACAATGAGTATCTCTCCCCGAAGGAAAAACCCGCGACAAGCATTACCTACGGAGATCTGACCATAGACAGGGAGAAATGCTGCGTCTTCAAAAGCGGGGAACCCATCGAACTTGGCGCAAAGGAATACAGGCTGCTCCTGCATTTCATGGAACACCCCGAGAGGGTTTTTACCAAGCGGCAGCTTTACCAGGCGGTATGGGACGAGGAATACTATTATGACGACAATACAATAATGGTGCATATCAGCAGAATCAGAAACCGGATTGAGGACGATCCGCAAAAGCCAAGGTACCTGAAAACGATACGCGGCATCGGGTACAAGCTGCATTATACCGGTGAAAAGCCATGAAAAAAAGAAAGCTTTCCAACCAATTCTTTAGAAACTTCCTGGTGATATTCCTGCTGGTGATACTTGATACGGTGCTCGCGCTTGTGCTGCTGTCCGCCGCCAGCGGATGGATCTCAGGTTCGCTGGCCAAGAACCGGTATCCCGCAAGCTCAATTATCCGGGAGGACTACACGCAGATTGACGCATCCGCAATTGTGCGGGACGGCGGCGGTGTGCAGGTTGTGGACAGGGAATACCATGTTGTTTATTCCAGGGGTATTGACACCATCGGAAAGGATAAACTGACAGCCGGCGAATTCACAGCATTTTTAACCGGGTGCAGGAGCAAGCCCTACCATTACGATATAGCCTATCATCCGGAAGGAGAGTTCTGGCTGATAGTTACCTTCCCCACCTCCATACGGCTGGATTTTGCCCTTGTTTTCAACAAGGAAGCTTCAGCCGGCGATTTTGCGCAGGCAGGCAAGGCAATCGCTGTTGCGGCGTTGGGCTATATCCTGATTATCGCGCTTTCCGCTTTAATCTATTCCAGGATTACGGCGGCGCGCATAACCGTACCCCTTCGGAAACTCTGTGACGGAACAAGGCTTTTGCGTGAAGGCGATTATTCCGCACGGGTGGATTTGCGCCTTAAAAACGAGTTTGCAGAGCTTCAGGATACCTTTAATGATATGGCTGCGCGGATCGAGCATGAAATATCCCTGCGCAGGAAGTCCGAGGAGGACCGGCGGCGGTTGATTCTGGATATCTCCCATGACCTGAAAAATCCCATGTCCAGCATACAGGGCTATGCGGAAATGCTTTTGAAAAAAACGGACATCCCAGAACAGGAGCGACAGGAATATATCGATATCATTCTTAACAACAGTAAACGGGCAAACCTGCTGCTTTCCGAATTGTTTGAGCTTTCCCGGATGGATAGCCCGGATTTTTCACTGAAACTGGAAAGGACAGATATAAGCGAGTTCATCCGCCAAACCTGCGGTGAGCTTGTATCGCAGTTGGAACACGAGGGGTTTGAATATGAGTTCAATATTCCCGAAGAAAGTATCTATGTGATGCTGGATACCCACCGGTTTGGCCGGATCATACAGAATCTTGCGAACAACGCCATGAGGTACAATCCTCCGGGAACACGGGTTACCGTAAGCCTGACAGTGCAAAGCAACCTGGCAGTGATTGATTTCATCGACGACGGGATCGGGATCCCACCTCACCTTGCGGATGACATTTTCAAACCTTTTGTCCGGGCGGACGATTCCCGGAATTCCAAAACAGGCGGCAGCGGGTTGGGCCTTTCCATAGCCAAAAAAATAGCGGAAGCCCATGGCGGCAATTTGGCTTTTTGTCCCGGCGTCGTGAAGGGCGCCTCCTTCCGTATCACAGTTCCAGCGATTTAAGGTAGATTTAAGGTTCATATCAGCTGTATGACAGGTTCGATTGCTATGATGGCATTGAACCCGGAATACAGCTGTTTTTTTTATCAAATGACAATGTTCCCGGGCTATCGCAGGCAAGCAGCCATTGCCTGGCGGACTCAGTCAGAGGGAGGTGTTGAATCATGGGATATGAACCATCACATATGGAGACTCTCTTAACGAGGTTTGCGTTCATCTTCTGCGGAAGATCGGTATACAAGACATTCTCGGACCATCTGCCCCTTAACGGCAGCGAACAGGTGCTGGATTTCGGGTGCGGCATGGGAACGGTTGCGTATTACGTCGCAAAAAGGCTTTCTCACGGAAAGCTGACCTGCCTGGATATTTCCGCGCGGTGGCTGAAGGCCTGCCGCAGGACACTGAGAAACTGCGAAAACATCCAGTTTTTCAAATGGGAGTCCCGGGTGCTTCCGCATGAAAGCTATGACGTGGCATACTGCCATTTTGCTCTGCATGATATTCCGGACAGTGATCTGGAAAGCATCATTCCTGCGCTGGCAAGATCCCTCAAGCCAGGCGGTGTGCTTGTCTTCCGCGAACCCCTGAACGAAGCGGAAAAGATCGGCCTTATCAAGCGCCTTATGGAGCATAATGGGCTACTCCTCAAGGATAGCCGCGTTACAGATATTCCCCTGATGGGCAACGCCCTGGAAAGTGTATATATCAGGCGATAGGAGGTTTACTATGATCGTAACAGTTATTTTTCTGATCCTGACCATTTTATCTGCGGCCGCACTGGCAATGATCCTGTTTCTGTCGGTATATGGCGCCATTGCAGGCATTCGGAGAAAAACTGCCGGGAAGCGGCCTGTTCGATTGAAGAAAGCGGTGATATGCTTCGCCGTTACGGTGATATTGAATTTGGCGCTCATTACCATTTCACAGCTTACCGCCTCCACCCCGCCCATTGCTGATGGAAACGGAAAAACACCTGAAAACAGCATCGCGGAGCTTATTCAAATTGAACTGAACGGCAGGAAACAGTGGATAAGCATTAGGGGTTGGGACAAATATGCGCCTGTCCTGCTCTTTTTGGCGGGCGGTCCCGGCGGCACGCAGATGGCTGCGGTTCGGCATGAACTGGCCGAGTTGGAGAAGCATTTTGTCGTTGTCAACTGGGATCAGCCAGGTTCCGGAAAGTCCTACTATGCGGAAAGGATAAACAACATTACTGCCCGGACCTATATACAGGATGGCTATGCCCTGACGGAATACCTTAAGGATCGCTTTTCCCAGGAGAAGATTTACCTTATGGGCGAATCCTGGGGCAGCGCACTGGGGATCTTCCTTATAAACGATTATCCGGAGTCCTTTCACGCATTCATCGGAACGGGCCAAATGGTAGCCTTTGCCGAAACCGAAAGGATGGATTACCATAAGGCAATTGAAATCGCACGATCCAAAGGCGATGATGGTGTTGTGAAAAGGCTGTTGGCAAATGGCGAGCCGCCCTATTACGGAAAGGATGTGACCTGGAAAAGCGCAGTGTACCTTAATTACCTCAGCGCTTATATGGCGGGTAATCCCGATATTCACAATTCGGGCTACAATACCCTTCGGGACATCTTTTCCCCCGAATATGGTCTGCTTGATAAGATCAATTTTTTCCGCGGCATTGTCAACACTTACAACCACGTTTATCAGCAGCTCTATGATATCGATCTGAGGACGGATTACACAAAACTTGATGTGCCTGTTTATTTCTTCCTTGGCCGGCATGATGTCAACGCGCCGACGGTGCTGGCGGAAGAATACATGCAGGTTCTTGATGCGCCCGATAAGGGAATCGTATGGTTTGAGCACTCCGGCCATAGCCCATGGATCAATGAGCGCGACAAGTTCGTAAGTGAGGTGCTGTCATGCTTTTAAGGAAGCAAAATAATGGAATAAGGAGATTTGACAGAATGCATCCCATAGTATTTCTGCCAGTGTTTATCTCCATCATTATAGTGTTTTCAAACTGTACCAGATCCAATGGCAGTATTGAGGTTCTCGACAACCCGGATGGAAAAGGATTCACGGTTGATCTCGGGAATTGGACCTCGGGCAGAACATGTGAAATATCCCTTAACAAGGGTGATACGCTTCTGGTTGATATTGACCGTGAAACTGGAAGCATTGCACTTGAAATCAGCGGCAGGAACGGCAGTGAACCCTATACGGGAAACAACCTGAAATCAGGAAGATTCACTGTCACAGTATCTGAAACAGACATGTATGATATCCGCATCACGGGCAGGGGTGCGACCGGAAGGCTCATTATAGAAAAAAAGTAACTTTACAGCGCCCCAGTTTCCAGTCATAACAGGTACTTACCGGTCCATGCAGAGCTCTACTCCTGCTTTGCATGGACTAATTATTGCGCTTGACCTCCTCATGGAAGGCTCTATGCAATTGGCTCAAAAAAAAGTATTATTAGAACATACCGTTGAGTGGGAATTGTAATATGAGTCAGAATGCGCCCTGAAAACCCATCGTGGTCTGCGTCAATTCGGCTGAACCGAGGTTTATATATGCAGGGACAAGGGTACCAGGAAACAAATGCCAATAAAAAACGTAAATTCATACAGCAGCATTCTCAGTGTCAGAAGCGACATATGCTGCTCAGCCGAATACAGGAGAATCAGAGGAGGATATCAACAATGTTAATCGTTTATGAGTCACGGACAGGCTTTACCAAAAGATATGCCGATATGCTCGCTGAAAAGACCGGGCTTAAGGCTTACCGGACAAACGAACTCCCGGAGACCGCAAAGGGCGAAGAAATCATATTTCTTGGCTGGATGAGGGCCGGAATCATACAAGGTCTTAATATGCTGAGAACTTATAATGTTATAGCGGTTTGCGCCTCAGGTATCGGCCATGCTCCCGAGCCCAGTGCCGAAGAAGTCATATCAATGAACAAGATACAAGGCATGCCATTCTTCTACCTGCGGGGCGGATGCCTGCCTTTAAAAGAACAGAAGGGCCTGTATAGGATCATGTTGTCCTTTTTCGTGAAAATGCTGAAGAGCGGCAAAGTTAAAACCGAAAACCCTGAAGAATCCGCCTCCATCATTGAGAACGGCTTTGATGGCGTACGGGAAGAAAACCTTGAGCCTGTGCTGCAATGGCTGAAGGCGAGGTAAAACAGGCAATCTCAAAAAGGTTGCCCGATAAATGGAGAAACTGCTATTTTACAATCCATACGGCTGATTTATAATAGTAATATATTCCAGCGGAAGACTGCTTTATATTTCGGCATCAGGGGTTTGCATTTACAAGCTGAGTTCTGTGGACGGATTTCGGGGGGTTATCTTTGGATCTTAGAACCATGACGCTGATGCTGGCAATGGGGTCCTTTTTATATGGACTGCTGCTGGCGGTTTTCAAGCTTAACAAAAACAATCCTCAAAAAGTCCCTTTTTGGGCTGCAGCCAAGATCCTTCAGGGTTCCGGCGCCCTGGTCCTTTACTTCAGGACTGACACCTTCGATGGCCTGACCTCGCTTGCCTTCACTTTTATACTGCTGGGTTGCGCCTATGAAGCCTGGGCTGTCCGATACCTGGCCGGAAAGCTCGTTCCGCGCCGGCTGCATATCCCGGTATCAGCCGGGATTATTCTGGCATGCGCATTAACAGTTTTCCTGGCCATGCCCTATCAAACCGGGCTGGTTTTCATCATCCAAAGCGGCTTCTACCTCCTGACAAGCCTGTTCCTGTTCGGAAAATCAGAAATGAGATTCTCGCTGAGATCCCTTCTGGCCGTATGCTATTCCATAGCCGGTTCGGTATACCTGGTATGCGCCATCACTTGCCTGGTTTTTCCGGAATACTCCTTAAGCATGCACGGCGGCTACATAAACAATGTAATACCCGGGGTGAGCTTTTTCCTGTTCCTGGTCAGCGGCTTTGTTTTGCTGATGCTTGCCAAGGAGAAGAGCGATATACAGGTGCTGGAGATACAGAGGTCCCTGAAGGAAAGCGAATACAGGTTCCAGAAAATCATGGAAACCGCCATCGAAGGAATTCTCATCTTTGATGAGAACTATACCATTACCTTTTGCAATGATAACATGGCCGCGATGCTTGGATATACAACTGATGAGATGCTGGGAAAGACATATGCCTCCTTCTTTCCCGAAAGCCAGCTTGATATTTACAATGAGCAGGCATCCCGCAGAAAACAAGGCAAAGACTCGGTTTATGAATGCGGTCTTCTGAGAAAGGACGGCCAGATTAACTGGTTCCTTGTATCCGCAAAAGCCATCCTCGATGACTCAGGAAGGTTTGAGGGGTCTTTTGCCATGCTGACCGACATAAACGCAAGGAAAGAAATGGAGTTTTTACTGGCTGAAACCAACCGCCAGTTGATGGAATTAAGCAACACCGACAGCCTGACCGGGATTGCCAACAGGAGATCCTTCGATTCCGCCCTGGAACATGAGTATTACAGGCTCAGGCGTTCCAACTCCGAACTATCGGTTATCATGCTTGATATCGACCATTTCAAGGAATACAACGATTACTACGGCCATGTCATGGGGGACGAATGCCTGCGCCGGATAGGCAGGGTATTAACCGGCTGCGTCACCAGGTCGGTAGACCTGGCTGCCCGCTATGGAGGCGAGGAGTTCGCCTGTATACTTCCCGATACGGGTATCCAGGGCGCTGTGGCTATAGCTGAATGCATCAGGCAGAGGATTCATGAACTGAAGATTGAGCATAAGGAATCCCCTGTCTCAGAGTTTGTCACTGCAAGCCTCGGCGTCGCCACGGTCAGGTATTCGGACAACATGTCTCCGGCAGATGTGGTAGAAATGGCTGACAGGCTGATGTACAAGGCCAAGCTTTCAGGCCGCAACAGGACAGAATACGCCGCCTTGTAAACCGCGGCGCTTCCTGAAGGTTTGCGCTGAATAACATCTGCAAATCATATTATGACTGGTTTAATAATACCGGAGGTGCGGCATGGCAAACGAAGTTGAAAAATACATTGAAAGCTTTCCCGCAGAGGTGCGTGAACGATTGACGGCAATAAGGAATATAATCCTTGAATCTGCGCCGCAGGCAACCGAAAGAATCTGCATGAGGATGCCCACATACGATTTAAATGGAAAATGGCTGGTCCATTTTGCCGCCTTCAGGAACCATATCGGCTTCTACCCGCAGCCGGAAGGCATCGAGGCATTCAAGGAAAAGCTTTCGGGTTACAAGACTTCGAAGGGAGCGGTGCAATTCCCGCATAACAAGCCGCTTCCCCTGGACCTTATACGTGAAATTGTCAGGTTCAGGGTAAAGCAGCAGGCAAAATAAGGAGCCCATTCACTGCCTAATTTTGTTTGCGAAAAATGCCCTGAAGGGTGTGAATCCCTCAGGGCATTTCACTCAGTCTTATGCTACTTGCTGGTTATCTCTGCATAAACCAATGTCTGGTTCAATAGCTGGTATGCAATTTCTCCGAAGGTTACCGGCCCTGTGAACGGCGGTGTCGCTTTTCCATCAAGCCTGCCATAAAGGTAATTGAGAATACAGTTGCATGAAAAGATGGGTGTAATATCCCTGAACTCTTTCAGGTGCTCGCTGAAGCTCGCGGCATAATCACTGACAGGTCGCGCAAAACGGTATTCCTTTCCTGCAAATACCGGAGCATAGAAATCAACCGTCTTTTTCTCTTCAGAAACCGATTTGACGGACACATTCACGGACACACTGTTGTAATCTGCCACCAAGGGCAACTGTGTATCGATTTTGTTATCGGCTATGTAATCCGATAAT
>JAAXZX010000055.1 GCA_012719645.1 Clostridiaceae bacterium | reverse complement strand
CAACAAAAAATGGGAGGAGATGCGCATGCAGGTGAGGAGATTTGACAGAGCATTTCCCTATTTACTAATCGCGCCAAGCTTTTTTGTAATATTCCTGGTGTTAATCATGCCGCTTGGTTTTTCAATATACGCCAGTGTGTATGAATGCCGGTACATGAACTTTACCAGGTTTGTAGGCTTGGATAATTTTATTAGAGTTTTATCCAATAAGGACTACTTGATGTCCTTTGGCATAACTTTCTACGTATCTATGATCAGCCTGTTGATATCCCTGGCGGTTGGTGTGCTCATGGCACTATGGATACATAAACGAAAAGGTATCTATGCTTATATAATTCAATTGGTTATCCTGATTCCATGGGTTACCTCCCAGGTTGTCGGCTCAATGCTCTGGAAATGGATCTTAAGTGAAGATCTTGGATTACTCAACTATTTCATTGAGCAGCTTGGGGGAAAAAAGCTGGCTCTGTTCAGTGATAAAACCCTGGCCGTCATTGTGCTGATATTTGTCATCTCATGGCGAACAATAGGGTATGCGATGGTTAATGTCCTGGCTGGTTTAAAGGGAATACCCATTGCTGTTGAGGAAGCTGCACATATTGATGGTGTAAACCGCTGGCAGTTGCTTCGATATATACGTTTTCCAATGATAAAGACACCGTTATTGATTTCTACAATTATATTAACTTTGTCAAATATAAACAACCTGACTGTTCCCCTGACGCTTACCGGAGGCGGGCCCGGAACAGCAACAAATGTAATAACCATTCCAATTTACAGATTGGGATTTGAAAGCTTTCAGTTTGGGCCATCAAGTGCACTGTCACTAGTTCTGTTTCTGATTACGCTCGTATTTTCCATCATCTATGTGAGGGCGGTGCGTTATGAGATTTAATCTGTTTGATGTGAAAATCAGTGATCAAACGGCAATAAAGCTTGGCACTGTAAAGAAAATACTGAGGATTTTTGAGATTGTTCTCTTTATATTGCTGTTTGTGATTAACTTAGCGCCATTTTTCTGGGGACTTATAACGTCACTGAAACCTATTCGCGAGGTAGTGGCATATCCACCTAAGTTTTTTGGGTTCGATGTGAGTTTGGAACATTACCAAAAAGTATTTGGCGACACCTTTTTTACAGGGTTTAAAAACAGTGTCTTCTATAGTTTTATTGCTATTCTATTTGGCTTGCTTTTAGCATTGATGGCGGCATATGCCATGCACAGATTTCGCTTTGCAGGCAAAAAAGCTTTCTTTATTCTCATATTGACGGGTATACCTCTTGCAATCGGCAGTGCGGCAATGGTTGTTCCCAATTATACATTTTTCGCCAGGATCGGAATTACAGATCGTTGGTACACGCTTCCGCTGATATATCTGGCTTACAATCTGCCAATGGCAATATGGATAATGCTGGGGGGAATGGAGACTGTACCCGTGGAAATTGATGAGGCGGCGAAGATAGACGGAGCTGGAAGATGGTATATTATTTTCCGCATTGTTTTGCCGCTGATGCTGCCGGCTATAGCTTCGTCCGCATTGTTTATATTTTTGGGTGCCTGGAACGAATTTGTTGTTTCATCCGTACTGGTAAGTAGTTCAAAACTCTATCCGATTCAGGTTAGCATATACAACTATATTGGATACTACGGAATAGATTGGGGACCTCTGACGGCTGCTGCGACTGCAGCTGTATTCCCCACATTAATTGTATTTTCAATACTGGGCAGGTTACTTATTTCTGGATTGACAGCTGGGGCTGTAAAGGATTAGATAAAGCAGAAAGGTGAGAAAAATGGTGAATAACAGTTACAAGTATGACCTAATTGTTGTTGGGGGCGGCCCAGGGGGGTTGCCGGCAGCGATAAGCGGTGCCAGGATGGGCTTAAAAACGCTCCTAATTGAGAGAAGTTCATTGCTGGGTGGACTTGCTGTATCAGGACTGCCTATTTTAGGTTACATTGACAGGTCCGGCAGAAAGGTTCTTGGAGGAATACCCCAGGAGTTTATCAATAGGCTTGAGGAAGTCGATGCAACACTGGGACATATCAGGTGTCCGGTACATAATAGCTTCACGATGGTTAATCCGAGCTGGTTCCGGATAACAGCATTTGAAATGTGTCAGGAAGCTGGCGTTAACATTTCGCTATACTCCGAACTGATGGATGTAAAGGTTGATAATGGAAAAATAACAGGGATAACGGCTCTTTGCCGTGGAGAAGTGCGCAGTTTTGATGCCGACATTGTTATTGATGCTACGGGTGATGCATGCGTATCATATCTGGCTGGAGCACGGTATGTTAAAAGTAAAAATCTTCAGCCGGGATCACTTGTGTTTACCATTGGCAATGTCAATATACAGGCGTTTATTGAATACTTGAAGAAAAATCCGCAAACGGCAATACTGCCCGATACCTATGGTGTCAGGCAAAACCTGGAGCAGTTCACTGATAGTAAAGGCTTTATTTTTACAGGGTTTAGTGAATTGATTGAAGCCGCACAAAAAAATAACGAATTCTCTGTACCGAGGGATCGGATCATATTTGCCACTCTCCCAAATAAAGGCGAGGTTATGGTTAATACCACGCGCATACTTGATCTGGATTCATCCAGTTTTGACAGTGTTGTTGCAGGGGAAGTTGAGGCGCATCGCCAGATTAAAGAGCTGATGAAGTTCTTTAGAAAATATGCCCCTGGCTTTGAAGAATGCTACCTTGCGGGTATTGCGCCTCAGGTTGGATCCCGTGAAAGCAGAAAGACTGTGGGTATAAAAACACTCACAATGGAATCTTTGACTGCTGAAAGTATTCCAATGGATACAATTGCTCTGGCTGGCTATAACATTGATATCCATGTTCCCGGAACTAAAAAATTATACCTTCAGCCTGTGGAGCACGCAATAGGGATTCCCTATGGCTGCCTGGTAAGTGCTGATATTGAAGGCCTTATGATGAGCGGACGCTGCATTTCCGTCTCAGATGATATTTATGGCTTGACCAGAATAATGGGAACTTGTATGGCAATTGGTGAAGCGGCAGGAACTGCGGCTGCCATTGCATGTAAAAAAGGCGTAGCGCCTTCCGAGGTTGATGTTGCCGAGCTTCGCAGAACGCTGGCAGAAGCCGGGGCAATTGTTGAATGATAATTTCAGATCAATAGCTTTAAACGCCGGGGGTCGAGTTACCATTAAGGATGGATATAACAAGCAGCCCGATCCCCGCAGCAGATACTTGCAGACCGGGCAAATCCGCCTGATGCGGGTGTTATATTATGCCCGTATAAAACAGTTTTAGCATTTTAAAGGATGTGTAACAATGAGTAAAATGATGAAAGCATTATTAATGTATGCTCCATATGATTTCAGGTATGAAGAAGTTCCCATACCCACAGTTTCCGGGAAAGAACTTCTGATAAAAGTTCATGGATGCGGCATTTGTGCGGGAGACATTAAAGCCTATCATGGAGGAAAAAGGGTTTGGGGGGAAAGCAAGGAAACCGCATACATTGAAGCACCTGTCATTGGCGGTCATGAATTTTTTGGAGAGGTTGTAGAAAAAGGAGAAGATGTTAAAAACATTAGGATTGGAGACCTGGTTACTGCAGAGCAAATAGTGCCATGCGGGAAATGCAGGTTTTGTCTTGAAGGAAATTATAACGTATGTCAACGGCATTATATTTATGGTTTCAAAAAAGAAACCCAGGGCGGATTTGCAGAATACATGAAGTTCAATGAAAACAGTATAAACCATGTCCTGCCAAAGAATATATCGTTTGAACAGGCAGTATTGATTGAGCCATACGCTTGTGGCATGCACGCAGTGGCAAGAGCGGGAATTGAACATAACAGTGTTGTTGTAATAAGCGGGCTTGGGGCTATAGGATTAAGCATGGTTTGCGCGGCAAGGCTGTTACAGCCTAAGTTATTAATCGGGCTGGATTTAAGGAAAAATAGAATGGATAAGGCTTTAAGCTTTGGTGCAGATCTTGTTTTTAATCCATTGACGGATAATGTTGAAGAAGAGATCCGCAAGCTGACAAATGGCCTTGGCTGTGATATCTATATCGAAGCTACAGGTCATGAAAAGAGTGTATCTCAGGGACTGAACCTGACGAGAAGCTTAGGCAGATATGTTCAATTCGGTGTTTTTCCGGATAAGGTCCTGGCAGACTGGAACATTATAGGAGATACAAAGGAATTGGAAATCAGAGGGGCTCATCTTGGCGCTTATTGCTATCCCGCAGTAATAGAAGGCATGACAACAGGGAAATTAAAGACCGACGGAATTGTATCCCATACATTCAGGCTGAGTGAATGGGAAAAGGCTTTCAAAACAGCCGAAAGCGATCCTGATGCCTTCAAGGTAGTTTTAATACCTTAGAACCATACGAACATCATAAAGCGCTCAATTATTCGCAGTAATCCTGCACAAAATGATGAAGGTCAGAAGCGGGAGGTTGCACCTGATATTTCCCCCTCCGGCTCTACTTAGCCATTCTTCATTGTTCTAACCTCCAACCTCCCACCTCTAACCTCCTTCTTTAGGAAGCATTTACACTTCTTCTCTTGACAAACCTGGAACAGGCCTTCTTGGCGCTGCCGTCGCATTTTCTTACCGAAAACAGGCTGCAGACGCCATAGGAAGGGATGTAGGGGTGGGGATGGAACGCAAAGAACTCGCAGTTGGAGCATCTGAAAAACTCCATCCTCATGAGATCCTCAAGGTAGAAAAAGCGATGGCTTGCGCAGCAGTAGTCCCAGGTAACGATACCCTTCTCCCGGCACAGGATATCGCTGTTCATACCTACCGGGATTCCCTTGATGCAGTTCATGCACATTCTTCTTTTGGGTTGGATGACGACAGGCAGGTTTTCAGAAACCATACTGTTCTTTTTGGCTTTTTTTCTTCTCATCCGCCCGCTTTCCGCCTTTCAGCACAAAAAATAACATAGCGAGAAAACATAAAAATGCCGGAACTTGAATAGAATTATAGCATATTGCCCGGAAACGGACCCGGGAACATCCCTCGGGACGCCGTATGCATGGTCTTTCATTTTATCCGTGCCTCTGGTAAAATTTAACCATCAGGGCAGGCAGTTTTCTTCAGGTGATTTGCAGGGTTGATGTTTCCTCATTTTAAATGGAGTCTTAATGTATGCCTGCGAGGAGTGGGATATATGGCACTCGATCTTACAGAATACACAAATGCCAGGAAATCAGCGCTTAAGGAGTATTCCAACTATATATCACAGGGACGCAACGGATACCTGCCGTTTCTTGACGGCATTCTGAAAAACATCGACATCGTAACCGAAGTGGACCTGGGCATTGTGGACATTCCGTTGAGGAAGATCCGCGGGACCTATACATATCTCCGGAGCATATCGTTTGCCCGGAACTTCATGCCGCTCATGGATGTGGATACCGAGTTCGCCGTGAAGTGGCAGCACGTTTATGATGTTCAGACAAGTGAAGGTCTCAATGACCCCATAAAGGTCTATGAATACCTGAACTGGTTCTATGTTATCGAGGGCAACAAGAGGGTAAGCGTGCTCAAATACCTGAACAACTATTCCTACCAGGGATATGTAACCCGGCTGGTCCCCAAATATGATGAGACCAACAGGGATATCCGCCTGTACTACGAGTTCATGGATTTCTACAAGAAGACGGGCATAAACGAGATATGGTTTTCAAAGGAAGGAAGCTTTAATGAGCTTTGGGAAATAATCAAGGACTTCTGTCCCACCAGCAGGCTGGTCAATTATGAGGACCGGTTTACATACTTCCAGAACGCTGTCTACAATGTCTTCAGGAAGATATTCTATGACCTGGGAGGCGACAGGCTGCCCATCACCACCGGGGATGCCTTCCTGGATTTCCTCAAGATCCACGGCATCAGGGATTCCGTTTCGGATGACGAACTAAAGGCCATTATGAGAAGGTTCATTTCCGAGATGGAATACCACAGGGCTGAGCAGGCGGTTGAGGTCCAGAAAAGCCCGAAGCTTAAACAGGAAACCGGGTTTATTGGCAAACTTACCCACAGGCTGCGCAGCGAAAAACTGAAGGTGGGGTTTGCCCATGTAAATGACGCCGCCTCCTCAAGCTGGGTCTATTCCCATGAGCTCGGGAGGATGCACCTGGAGCATGTGCTGAATGAAAGCGTGGAGACGGTAACAGCGACAAAGCTTCCGGAGAACATAGAAGCCGCGCCTGCCCTCCAGAAGATGATTGACGGGGGCTGCCAGATTATCTTCACAACCAGCCCTTCCCTTATCAACGCTACCCTCAAGGTAGCCATGGAGAATCCTGATGTCAATATGCTGAACTGCTCGGCCATGCATTCCTTCAAGCATGTGAACACCTATTTCGGAAGGATCCATGAACCCAGGTTTTTATGCGGGCTTGTGGCCGGGGCGATGACCCGCACCGGCAAGCTGGGGTATATAGCGCCCTTCCCGATGAGCGATGTGATAAGCGGGATAAATGCCTTTACGCTGGGAGCAAGGATGATAAGGCCGGATGCCCGGGTATATCTTGAATGGATGCAGACCTGGGACTATAAGAGCGCGACATCCGGGTGTACCGCAAGGATAGCTGAGCAGGGCGCAGATATCATATGCCACCAGAATACCCTGGCCAACCGCCAGTTCAACCGTGAGTACGGGGTCTATACCATCAGGCAGGATGAAAACGGGGAGTACGTTCCCGACAAATACCTGGCAGTGCCTGTCTGGAACTGGGGAATTTTCTATGAAAAATATATCAGGAGCGTATTGGTGGGAGGCACCAGGCTTGGGCATGACACTGCTTCCGCCGGCAGGATGCTGAATTACTGGTGGGGCATGGATTCAGGCCTCCTGGACTTCTTCTATGCCAGGACCCATATCCCGGTTGAAACCCAGAAGCTCGTGGAATTTTTCAAGAGCGGCATTATTTCTCGCAGCTTCAGGATCTTTACGGGCCCCATCCGTGACAGTGAAGGCAAGCTCATGGTGGATCAGGACGAGATCCTGGAGCACCTGCAGATCCTGATGATGGACTGGCTTGTTGAAGGCGTTATCGGCAGCATTCCCGAATCCAGGGGTTATAATCCGCTGAGCGACCTTTCGACAGGCAGGATAGCAGGCTCATGACGATCATATGTCTATGAGGTGGTATCCGCACGCGTCCACCACCTCTGTACCGTTATACAGAATGGACCTCGGGGCACGGCCGTATTTTCTGTGCATGTGCCCATGGATCATGAGCCGGGGCTGGTATTTGTCCAGGAGCGGAACAAAACACTTGAAACCCGTATGGCACAGATCCTTGTCATCGGTGATGCCGTAGGCAGGCGCATGGGTTACCAGGATGTCGAAACCCTTATGGGCCCTGATCTTCCTCTCCAGTTTCCTGACTCGTTTTTCCATTTGCTTTTCGGTATACTGCCAGGGCGGGATACTGTAGTATGGATGGTTGCTGTATTTCATGCTGCCCCCAAGGCCTGCGATCCTCATCCCCTTGTACTCGACAATCATATCCTCAATGCTGTCGCAGCCCTCGGGAGGATTTCGTTTGTAATTCGTGTCATGGTTGCCGTGGACATAGAAAAGAGGAGCCTTGATCATTGTAATCAGGAAGGAAAGGTATTGGCCTTTCAGATCCCCGCATGAGACGATCAGGTCCACACCCTCGAACCTTGATGCGTCAAAATGGTCCCAAATATATTCGCTCTCGGTATCAGCTACCGCTAAAATACGCATGGCATGCCCCCTGTATCCGTAAAGGAAAAAGCACTTTAAATGCCCGTACAGCTTTAGTATAATGATATAATAACCAGAAAGGAATACTGAATTGCGGGAGGTCATTATGTCCGCCAGTTCCGGCGGGATTGCTGTGATGGGCATAATCGGCCGCAAACATTCATATGTATCATTTTTACCCTTAAGGGTATGGCATAAAACAGCAGGATGGCCGCGCCGCATGCCCCGCTGGGCGTGGAGCCTGCAAAAGAAGGGGTTTTGAAGGATATATGAAGAAGGTTAAGCTTGGATTACTGGGGTTGGGAACCGTCGGGAGCGGTGTTCTGAAGGTTCTCAGGCAAAACGCCGCGATGATAAAAAGGCGGGAAGGCCTGGATATTGATGTGGGCTGGGTGCTTGTAAGGGATAAAGCAAAAAAACGTTCAGTGGAAATTGATCCCTCGGTCCTGACGACCGACGCGCAGGCAATCCTGAATGATCCTGAGGTTGACCTGATAGCCGAGTTCATGGGAGGCGAGGAGCCCGCGTTTACCTATATCCGGCAAGCCCTGAGAAACGGGAAGTCGGTGGTAACCGCCAACAAGGAGGTAATCGCAAAGCATTGGCACGAACTGGAGCCGGAGGCTGAAAAGAGCGGCGCAGGCCTCTACTTCGAGGCCAGCGTGGCCGGTGGAATTCCCATTATCAAAACCATCAAGCGTTCCCTCCAGGCAAACCATATCCTGAAGTTCATGGGCATTATCAATGGCACCACCAACTACATCCTGACTCGGATGTCCGAGGAGGGTTCCGATTTCCAGACCGTGCTGAAGGATGCCCAGAGACTGGGTTATGCCGAGCCCGACCCAACCGCTGACATAGAGGGCCTGGACGCAAAATTCAAGCTTTCCATTCTTTCCACCATCTGCTTCAGGAACATGGTGCCCCTGGAGCATGTCTTCTGCGAGGGCATTACCAGGGTGACCGCGGAGGATATCACCTATGCGCGGCAACTGGGCTACGGGATCAAGCTCCTGGCCATAGCAAAGAAAAACGGAAACAGGATAGAGGCAAGGGTCCATCCCACCTTCATCCCGCTTACCCATCCCCTTTGCGCAGTCAGGGATTCCTACAACGCAATCTTCCTTGAGGGAGACGCGGTTGGCAGCCTCATGTTCTACGGCAGGGGCGCGGGCGACCTTCCCACTGCAAGCGCCGTGGTTTCGGACATCATCACCGCCTGCCAGAACGAGGGCGGGCACCACCACAGGACCGGGATGGACGAAGGAGAAGTAATCTTTGAGCGCAACTGGATTTCCAGGTATTATGTCCGTATGCTGGTCTGCGACCGGCCCGGCGTGCTTGGCGAGATAGCCGGACTGTTCGGGAAAAACGGCGTTAGCCTTGAATCGGTGATCCAGACCACCAGGGGTGACGACGCAAGCCTGATTTTCATAACCCATGAGGCCCAGGAGCAATCCATGATGAAAGCGCTGGAGGATATGAGGGGCTGTGATGTCATCTCCTCAATTGAAAGCGTGATAAGGGTGGAAAGATAGGAGGACGGGGCATGGACCAATCCGCAATGCTGGACAGCATAAAATGGAACGATCAGGGGCTGGTTCCGGCTATCGCTCAGGATGCCGATACGGGAGAAGTGCTGATGCTGGCATGGATGAACAGGGAAGCCCTGCAAAAGACCCTGGCCACCCGGGATGTGACCTATTACAGCAGGAGCCGCCAATGCCTCTGGACCAAGGGGGAAACATCGGGAAACCGCCAGCGCCTTGTATCGATCTTCCTCGACTGTGATATGGATACGGTCCTTATGAAGGTCAAACAGACAGGTCCCGCCTGCCATACAGGAAACAGAACATGCTTTTTTAATGAAATAGAAGTATAAGGAGGCCCATCATGAGCGATTCATTTTCAGTACTTGAAGAAGTTTTCCAGGTGGTTTCAGACAGAAAGGCCAATCCGAAGGAAGGATCCTATACCAACTACCTGTTTAGCGAGGGGATAGACAAGATCTGCAAAAAGGTCGGGGAAGAGGCCGCAGAAGTGATTATCGGCGCCAAAAACAACAACCCCGACGAGATCCGTTATGAGATAGCCGACCTGATCTATCATCTCATCGTGCTCATGGTCGACAGGGGCCTTACCTGGGATGACATCTGCCAGGAACTAAGAAAAAGAAGGTAGCCCTATACAGCGAAAAAGAATAACTGCTGCAAAGGCAGTTATTCTTTTGGAATACGGCTTGTCCAGGCAGCCAGCCGGAACAGGGTAACAAGCCCTTTTCCGGGACGTACCCGGGGCAGGTGGGATCAAGGTTACTGCCTTACATAATATGAATTTTCATAAACCCTGTCGAGGGATGCAATTATCCCCTCAACGAGATTGAAGAGGCGATCCAGATCCTCTCTTTTATCTTCATATCCGCGCAGATATTCAGTGTGCCAGAAATAAGGCCACATTCCGCCGGAACCGCCGCCTTCGTTATATATGAAAAAAGCAAGACGAGGGTCGCCGCATAGTAATTCGGTACAATTCCTGTAAAGAGACAAGTCAGCTATTATTTCAACATACTCCCTGACATCGGGAGGTATATTAAGGTAATCTGCCGTATAAAGCCAGAAATATGATCCATCCTCATCAACTGCATACTCCCCGAGATCGAGTTCGAACAATGTTATAAGCACATGTACCGCTTGCTTTGCAAAAAAGCCTTTAAGGCTTGATACCAGTTCATTATATTCCCTGATATCCGCTTTCAACTGATCATCAATGGGAAGGCCGATCAGGCAATCGTCCCTGATCACTTCGCGATCAATGATCTGCTGCTGCAAATACCTGATTCTGTCCAGGTCAGGGTTCTTCATAAGGGAGATCTTCTGCTCCTGCGGATACTTTATTCCATCCAGGGCAGTGTCGATCTTGAGAGGAATGCTCTGTGCCTCGCTGCCTGAAATACTGTCCAGCTCCACAGAAGCCGGCTCTGTATCCTTGGATTGCAATTCCCCTGTTATCCTTGACAGTTTGTTGAATATGAGAATATTCACAAAGAGGGAAAAAACCAGGATGATCAGGATCAGCACGGTAAAAAGGCTTGTTTTTTGCATTTCATGACGCCTCCATCTTGTTTTTATGAATTATACGCATATTGTTCCACATGCTGGCTATATCGCTTTTCAGTATATAACAAAAATAAAAATATTGCCATTTTACTTGCATCTTCCATCAACCCGGGAGGATGTCTGCCGGGATATGCCGAAGGAAGGCTGTTACATATGGATAGCTTGGAGCACCAGGCATCTGTTTCCGCACAATAAACTAAATTTTAACATTATATCTAAAATTATATTGATATTTATAGTTTATGCTGGTACAATACTTAATTGTAAATACATGCAAATTTATGGTGCAATATGAAGCAAGGGGACATTATCGGGCTGAAATACAGGATTATAAAACCGATAGGACAAGGCGGGAACTCCACCGTTTTTCTTGCTGAGAATATTGTCCTGTCAAATCTGTGGGCTGTCAAGACCATTGATAAAGACAATCCCTCTGCCATGAACGAAATGCAGGAGGTCAACATCCTGAAAAGCCTGAACCATCCAATGCTCCCAAGGATAGCCGACCTGTGCGAAGACGGGCGGTATATCTGCATTGTCATGGATTATATTGAGGGGGAAACGCTTTCCGAGGTACTGAAGACCGAGGGGAGGATCCGGGAGCCGCGCCTTATCGACTGGGCAAAACAGCTATGCGATGTCCTTATTTATCTCCATTCCAGGCAGCCCCCCGTGATCTACCGCGACCTGAAACCCTCCAACATCATCCTCAATGAAAGCGGGAGGCTGCACCTGGTTGACTTTGGCACGGCCAAGTCCTACAGGGAGCAGGCCCTGGAGGATACCGTCTACATAGGAACCCAGGGTTATGCTGCGCCAGAGCAGTTTGGATCGGGGAAATCCGATGAAAGGACGGACCTGTATAACCTGGGTATGACCCTCTTCCACCTGGCCACAGGCATACATCCGGCGAAGGCAGCCTATGATGAGATCGAGGGATATCTTGGTCAGAACGGCATATCGCATGGTTTTTCATCCATCATCAAAAACCTTGTAAGGCATGACCCCTCAAAGCGCATCGGGGATGCCAGGACCTGCCTGGCCCTGCTGAACCATTTTGACAGCCAGAATACCCATGGGCAGAAATCAGCGCGTTCCGGCATTTTCGAAGGGCGCCTGACAATAGGGGTGACCGGCGTTGTCCACGGCATTGGCGCCACTTTTGCGGCACTGTGTCTTGCGAACTATTTTGCTTCCTTGGGGTACAGGACGGCGTTTGTCGACCACTGCCGCAATGGCGATCTTTCCCGCCTGGAAGCCGTCATGCACAGGAGCAGCCGGCTCACACGGGTTGACGAGGAAAGCTTTGTAGCCGATGGGATCACCTATTACAGGGACGGAAGGATTGCCTGCGGCAAAGCAGCCAGGAACTTTGTCAGAGTATTGGGCGACTTTGGCTGCCTGCAAGACGAAAAGGCCATCTCCGAGTTCAACCGCTCCGACATCAGGCTGGTCATATGCCCGTCAGCCGACTGGAAGCTGGCCCTTATCGACGAATATATTGCCCGGATGGGCCAGTATGATCCCAACCGGGAATGGATTTATGTTTTCCCCCACTTTGGAAAAGCTGATAAAAAGCAAATCAGAAAAACACTTCAGACAAATCATGTTCTGTTTTTCCCCCCTGTTTCCAACCCCTACAGCCAGAGCAGAAATGAACAAAAGAATATCCAGGCCGTTCTCCATGAGGCCATGATTATGTCGGGAATCGGGCACGGATTGAGGTGAGCGCGCAAAGCGCAGCATTGGTTATCAAAGGAGGAGAGGGTTTTGTTCATAAGACCCCGCCGCTTTCGCATAATCCTTGCGTTCATGCTTGGACTCGGGATATCAGCGACAGTGCTCATAGGCGGCTACTTCTATTACAGGTCGAACCTGGCGCTGCTGGAGTCGGAGATGAAGGCCAAAGCCATGGAGGAAGCGCGGCAGGCTTTCAATGAGGAGTATCCCATGTCACTCGTCTATGTCTTCCGGCAGGATAAAAAAGCAGGGGAAATAATTGCGGACACCGACCTGGAGCCTGCCGAAGCCAACACCCGGATCATTCCTGCCGATGCCGTCATGTCGGTTGAGGAAGCCGTGGGAATGGTCATGCGGTGCGATATCACCAAAAACACCGTGGTAACAAAAGCCATGTTCTATTCCGAGGAGGTATTCCCCGATGATCTGAGGCTCATGGAGTACTCGGTGATAAGCCTTCCCGGAAACCTGGAAGCAGGAAGCTTCATCGATGTGAGGATCATGTTTCCCAATGGCCTGGACTATATCATACTCTCCAAGAAAAAGGTGATAGACCTTCGGCGGGAAGAGAACCGGAGGGACGATTTGATCCGCCTCCATATGACCGAGGAGGAGATACTCAGGATGTCCAGCGCCATCGTTGACGCAAGCCTTGTGGATGGATCAATCCTTTACGCGGTTCAATACGTGGCGCCCGATATCCAGAAGGAAGCCGCCAGGACCTATCCGGCCAACCTTGAGGTTTTGGAACTCATAAAGACCAATCCCAATATCGTGAGCAAAGCCATTGAAACGCTGGAAGTAAGAAACCGCCTGGACTTCGAAAAAAGGATGGACCAGGACCTTATCCTGTCCGGCAGGCGGGGTGTATTCGGGGAAACCGACATGAATGAATTGATGCTATTCGATATAAGCGCCGGCGAAAACAGCGGAGAAGAGGACGTGTCCTGTGAGGACGACCTGAACAGCAACCTGTAGGAGGGTATACATGAGGATTGTATTCGTGGGATCGCCTTCAGAAAGCAAAAAGATACTGCTGCTAAGCATTGCCCGGATTTTGTCTTCCCACCATACCGTCAAGATATTCGCTTCATGGCGGTATGATTACGACGAATACCACAGGGATGTCTGCGATTTCTGCGGGACTGAGGTGCATCATTTCGATACCGGGGATAACCTGAACAGTATCCTGGAATCCAATCCCTGCGACTATGCGCTGATTGATACTCATATGGCGCTGTATGCCGGACATGATGTCAAACTGGCGTCATTGCTGAGGGCTGAAAGATCCTCTTTCGAACAGACCGCGGAGCAGACCAGGGCTTTGCTTAAGCGATACCCATATACCGACATCTGCCTTATCTTTTACGATATGCACGAGTACTGCAGGATCAGCCCGAAATTCCTTGAAAAGCTCTATTATCGCAGGATCACCGATTCCGTCAATGTTACAAGGAGCTATGCCTTATTTTTCGAAGAGCAGAACGCCGCGGCGCTTCTTGAGTGCCTCTATGAGGAGAGGCTGTTATTAAAAAGGTTCTCACCGGTATGGAAGACGCAGGTTCTGAATATCATAAGCAGCCTTACCGAAATTGACGTTAAACAGCTAAAAAGATACATGAGAAAGGCGGAAAGGATGAAGCAGGCTTGCAGATAGCGTTTTGGTCAAACATGCACGGGCAGGCGGCCGTAACTGCCAACGCGGCGGCTGTCTCCTGCATTATAGCTCAGAAAACATCCTACAGGGTCCTGGTGGCCCACAACCATATTGAACTGAATGCCCTGGAGCATTACCTGCTGAGAAAACGGGAGCAGGCGACCATCAGGATGCTGGATTATACCAACTGTGGTGTGGATGCTCTCGTGCGCCTGTATAAAAACGGGAGGCTGCGGCCTGAGATGATCCCCGACTATACCTGGTCACTGATGAAGGACCATGGACTGGATCTCCTGTTTGGAAGCGAAAAAAAGGAGAACCTGCGGACCGACAGCCAGAACCTGCTTATGAACATATTCCAGTGCGCAAAGGAATCCTACGACCTGGTTATACTTGACCTGCACAGCGGGCTTGAGAGTGCGAACAGCCGTGAACTCCTGGAAACCTCTGATATAATCGTTTACTGCCTGAGCCAGAACCGGAGTCTCCTTGAGGATTTCCGCAGGACAATGGACGAGAATCCGTTTCTTAAGGAAAAGAGGTCCGCATATGTAATCTCGCGCTATGAGCCGTCGTCGTCCCTGACATTGGGGAACCTGTCCAGGGAATATGGCATAGATGTAAAATCGGTCTTCGCCATCCCGTACCATGCAGGGTTCATGGATGCCTGCAACAGCGGGAGGGTTTTTGATTTCATGGCTTATTGCCTCCAGGCCAGGAAGGGGGCCGACTATGCCATTGCCCAGGCGTTTTCGGGGCTTATCGACTATATGATGAAAGGGTGCGTGAAATGCTTATAACAGACCTTATAAACGCGCTTTTCATCATTATTATCCTCGCCCTGCTGGCGGTCTTCATGGTCCTGTTTCTGAAGAGCCGGACAGTCAGCGCCGAGTTCAGAAAGGACCAGGATACGACAAAGTATACCATTCCCAGCCTTATTGAACACATAAAGGAATCCATCAATGCCATTACCAGGACCAACCTGCTTGAACTGGGGCTGAACGAGGTTGAATACAAAAAGCAGGCCAATAAAAGGGCAGAACTGAAGAAAGCGCTGAAAAACTGCATGTATGGCTCAATAGAAGATAAGCAGTTTGTCAAGGCGTTCATATATGATATCCTGAGCGGGTATATACCTGTGGACAGGCTCGACAGCGTTATCCCCTTCAATAACCCCTTTCTCCTTTCGGTCAGGGAGAAGTTCTTCATACTGCTTCATGAATACAAGAAGCGGTACGGCCATGATGCCCTGGCGGCGCTGATTGATGAAAACGGCCTGGACCGGGCCAGGAAGGTTTCTGACAGCGATGACAGCATAAGCTATGTCATTACATCCCGTGATATAGAAGACCTCTATGACCGGATAAGCCCGGGGCTTGCCAATGAGGACAAGCTTGAGATCATCACCCAGGCTGTTTATGAACAGTACAAGGGCCTTGGAGTTATCGACGAGATCAGGGATATGAATATAGACGGAGTGTCGGCGGGTGTTTCGGGCGTCACCGATGCCGCTTTTTACGGACCCTCTTTATATAATCCTTTGGGGCAGGCCAGTAAACTTCCCAGGTCCCATGAAAGCGTATGGATCTTTTTCAGGGGGAAAACCATCAAGCTGGATTTCCTGGGTTTTGAGGACGAGAAGGAGCTTCGCCGGGTTTGCCAGAACATCTATCGCTACAACAGGGGCGGGCAGCTGTCCGAGGCCACCGGTTACCGGGTGAACGAGATGAAGGACGGAAGCCGTGTCCTGGTGGTGCGTCCCCCGTTTTCAGAGTCCTGGGCCTTCTTTGTGAGGAAGTTCCATATCCGCAATGTTACCCTGGAAGGGCTGATAACCGATAAAGGGGCTGAGCTTCCCGTCAACCTTATCAAGTACCTGGTAAAGGGCTGCATGATAACCGCCATAACCGGCCAGCAGGGAAGCGGGAAGACAACCCTTCTCATGGCCATGGTCAGGCACATCTATTCCACGTTGACCCTCAGGGTCCAGGAAACGGCTTTTGAGCTTCATCTGCGAAAACTTTACCCGGAACGCAATATCCTGACCTTCTGCGAAACTGATTCCATCTCGGGCCAGGAAGGCCTTGACATACAGAAGAAAACGGATGGAAGCGTCAATATCCTGGGGGAGGTCGCCACCGATCCGGTGGCGGCATGGATGGTGCAGATGTCCCAGGTAGCTTCCCTGTTCACCCTTTTCACCCACCATGCCAAGACAACCAGGGACCTGGTGTATTCGCTGAGAAACTCGCTGCTTAAGTGCGAGATGTTCACCAATGAGAAGATCGCCGAGCAGCAGGTGGTATCTGTCCTTGACTTCGATATCCATCTGGCCAGGGATTTTAGGGGAAAGAGGTACATAGAGAGGATAACCGAGATTATTGAAACGCCTGCACAGGAATCATATCCCCAGGCGTTCAGGGAGAGCCAGGCACAGGATGAAAAGCTGGCCGGCTTCATGGAAACAACTGCGGAGTTCTATGCCAGGATGACCGACAGGATGAGTTTTGAAACGCGGAACATCATCGAGTACCGGGACGGTGAATACCACGCCGTAACGCCGATCAGCCGGGAAAAGGTCCACCGCATGATGGATGCCATGTCCCGGGAGGACGCAAAGGCTTTTTGCGGTTTCCTTGAAAGGAATTGGGGTTTAGCAGGATGAATGACTATCTTGTTATTGGAGTAGCGTGCGGCCTGGGGGCAGGGATTCTCGCCCTTCTGGCCCTGAAACAGCAAAAAAAGGGCCTTGGCAACAGAAGCCTGAAGAGCGCCGGAAGCGGTGTCACCGCATTTCTCATTTTCCTGTATTCGTTCCTTAACCGCTTCCGCTTCACAAGATCCATCCTATACTACATAAGAAAGAGGCTGGAGTTTTACACCTGTTTTGACGAGCGTGCAGTCCGCAAGAAGACTGCAATGGTGTTTCTTATTACTGCCGCATCCCTGGTCGTTTCGCTTCTCCTGTTCTGGCTGATAACCAGGGATGCAATGATGCTCCTTGTCCTTGCGCTGGTACTGTTTTCCCTGGCAGACACCGTCATAGATATCTTTGTTTCAAATATACATCTCAGGCTTTTAAAACAGCAGCTTGTCTATCATGAGCTGCTCAGGCACAAGTATTACGAACTCAAATCGATTGAGGATGCCAACTACGAGGCCTGCGAGTCATTGAACAAAAGGGGCCTGCATGAAATATACCTGCAGGCCGAACGCATAGGCGACATCCTGTCGGGAGCCGACCAGGAAAGCGACCTCGAACGCTACTATGAGGTCGCGCCCAACAAGTACCTGAAGCTGCTGGCCGCCATGATGCACATTACCAGGGAGTACGGCGATGCCCATAAGGACGGGGGCTCCGTGTTTATTAGGGGCATAAGCCATCTTAGCAGCGAGATAAGGGCGGATATTTTCAAGCGTGAGAGGCTCAGGCTCGCCCTGAGAAGCCTCAATGTCATTTCACTTCTGCCGGTGTTCCTCGTAAAACCCCTGCGGCAATGGGCAGGAAGCAGTTTTGCTCCCCTGGATAACTTCTACAACAGCAATACAGGCATTATCCTGGGCATAGCGACGATTATCGCGGCATTCGGGGCTTATATCACACTAAGGCGGATACAGCGCTTTGACGTTCCTGAAAAGTTTTATGGGGGAAGAAAGGCGCTGGAGAACAGGATATATGAGATGAGCGTCGTTTACAGGATTGTAGACCGCCTGGTACCCGGGAACTATACGGTGAAGAGGGCAGAACTTGAATCGCTCATAAAGGGAAGCGTGTCGGGCATCAATATCCGGATCCTGTACACCCGAAGGATTCTCATGGGCCTCGTAGCATTCTTCCTGGGACTCATCCTGTTCATAGGCCTTAACCTGAATCACGCCCACCGTATCCTGCATGTTCCCGAAGTCCCGAAGGGATACCTGGGAGGCAGGCTGTCGGATGCTGATTATGAAAAGATGAAAGAGATAACCGATCTGGACAGGGAGATCCTGGTAAAGATCGGCAAAAAGCCAGATGCTGAACTTATCCGTGAGGCTCTGGCCGAAAAAGGGATAAGGGACAGGGCTTCCCAGGACCTGGCTATGGCCAGGATCTTTGAAAAGTGCCGCCGCCTTGGCTACTGCAAGTTCAAATGGTATGAACTGCTGCTGTGTATCCTGCTTTTTTTCCTGGGATACCAGGCGCCTGTGCTGAGCCTTCGGTTTTTAAAGTCTGTAAGGCGTATTGACATGGAGGAGGAAACGGCACAGTTTCAGACCATCATCCTTATGCTGAAGGATATGAACAGGATCCATGTTGAGGAGATACTGGAGTGGATGGAGATGTTCTCGGTCCAGTTCAGGGAGCCCATACAGAAATGCCTGTCAAACTTCAGTTCGGGTTCCGAAGAGGCATTGGACCAGCTCAAGGAAGATGTTTCCTTTCCTCCGCTCGCAGGAATAATAGAAAACCTCCAGCTTGCCAACGAGGAACTGGGCGTTCAGAAAGCCTTCGAGGAACTGGAGGACGAGATGCGGTACAACCAGGAAAAGAGGAAGGAGCTCAATGAGCATATTGTTGAGAGCAAAAAGAACCTGGGAAACATGGTGGGATTCTTGCCGGTATATTCGCTGATCACGCTGTATCTGATCATTCCCATGATGGTAACCGGCCTTCAAAGCATGTCGACATTCTATGAACAGATTTCGGGGTTTTGATACCTGTATTCTGCAGTATATAAAGAAAGGGGATGCACTATGGACGGCAATATCTCAAAAGCACTGTGGCTGGGGGTTTCCATCCTCCTCTTTGTCGCTGTTGTCACAATCGGGCTTAGCATTTTCGGAACCATGAAAGACACCAGTGCCGCTGCCAATGAAAACATCAATTCCATCGCCCAGAGCCTGGCGGAGGAAGATTTCCGGGCCTTTGACGGGAAGGAGGTCAAGGGCGACCAGGTACTCAGCGCCATCAATAACCTGTCGGGCAGGAGCGGTGATGTGATCGTACTTGTCGCCACCTTGGGCTCCAACAGTGGCCAGCCTGTAAACCTCGATCCCCCAAAAAAAACGGGGCTAAACCTCGGCAGCTATGCCCAATATGTATCTGAAACAAGTAATAACGCGTTACTCTCTGCTGATGACAACGGCTGTGTTATCCTGTCAAGCAAATCGGACCAGCTTTTGAATACGATTAGCAAAACCGCGCGGGATGCCAAAAGAAGGGATGCTGAAAACAGCAATCTTCCGGGCAAATACATAAACCCGGCAGGCAGGTTCCGCTCATACCTGGTATATGATGAAAACCAGGTAATCAGGGGTATCATCTGCGCCCAGGTGGAATAGAACATGAGCGAACAGGTCACCAGGGCCCTGTACCTGGGCTGCTGCCTGCTGATGATCGTTATGGCTTTCACCGCTTTCTTTTCGGCCTATCATGACTATGAGGCCTATGTTTTCCGTGTCCAAATCTTTACCGGCTCACATGACTTTTCCAGGGAGGAAGGCTTTATTGAAAGCGATGGCTATATGACGGGACGCGAGGTGGCCGGCCTGGTCCTGGCAAGAAGAAAGGCTGACAGGGGAAGGCTCACAGGCGGGTTGTACCAGGAGGACCAGTACCAGGCGGGATTTGAGGAATACCCTGAAGTAATGGTGGATGGAATAAGCCATAAAGATGTGAGGATAGAAGATATGGATCCCGAAGGTATGTTTCTGTGTGACATCGTTTTTGATTCCCATGGAAAACCGGTCAGGATGGAGATAAGGAGAAGGTAAGTATGGACAGCCCAGTATGGAAGATTCTCGGGTTTTTCCTTGCCGCAGTCCTGCTGTTCCTGGTTCCGGTCATGAACATGCTGGAACGCCAGGAAAGCGCCGCCTATACGGTGGTTTTAGCAGAAACCAACCGTTTTGCAGATTCTGCAAGGGACGCGGGATACATAACCCCGAACATGTACAGCGAATTTGTAAGGCGGCTTAATGCCACCGGCTGCATATTCGAAATACGCATTGAGCATGTGAAAAGCACGATAAGCCCGGTATACAGGCAGAACGGAAGTGTTCTTGAGTTTACGGGAGAATATGAAATCAGCCGCATAGTCCAGGATCAGGATGCCATAATGTCTGTGCTGTTTCCGGATATTCCAGGCCCGGACGTGTTTGACAGGGCGCGGAGGTATGAGATGAAGGCCGGCGATTTATTGTTCGTGGAGGTAAAGAACATCGGGAAAACCATGGTGACAGCCTTGCGGGACATGATCCTGTTTTCGGATACCCAATACCCGACCCTTTTTGTCAGGGTGGGAGGGCTTGTGAGAAATGAAGCTTACTAGCTTTGCCATACTGTTCGTTATCATTATCGGCCCGTTCCTGTGTATTTCGGGCATACAGGCCAGGATCATGCATAAGGACCAGGAACTGCGAGCCTACTATGACCAGGTGCTGGATAACGCCGTGCAGGACGCGGTTTTCATACTGGCGCGGCACAGGCGCCTGATGTCCGGGGATGGGAGATATACCCTTCAGAATACCCGTGAAATAGCCGTAAGTCATCTGCTTGACTCCCTGTTTTTCTCTTTCGGGGTATACGGCGATGAAACAGGCATGATAAGAGTAAAGGGCTGCGTGCCTGTTGTCATATTCCTGGAACATGACGGATATTTGGCCTATGCCCTGAACCAATACGAAGGTCCCGATGGATATACGATTATCGATTACTGCTGGTACCCTAAAAAGCCCTATTCCGGCTCTATCGAACCAGGTGGCTATTACGTTAGTTACTCATTGGATGACACGGTAACCGTCTATGATGTTTCCAATGGGCAGGAGGCGGAGGGCCCGTTTTCGGATTTCGCGGCCATGATTCCGCAGTTCCAGACATGGAAAGGATTTGAAACAGCCCGGCTGGCCGCTGTCAGCCAGTCTGTCGAAAAGGACCTGGCCAGCCACATAGCCCGGTTCAACTCATTCAGCTCCCGTATGGGAGTAACGCATACATTCAGGTTTCCAAGGATTGAGGACGCTGACTGGATCCGGGCACTGACCGATGAGGGCATGCTTGTGTTTGCCCAGGGCTTTCCGGTCCTGACCGGAAGCTATTATGAAAGTAATGCTTTTGGAGGCGCCCGTATCCTTAAGCGGCCGGAGCTTGTGGGTTATGAACACGAAGGTAAGCTTACCTATTGTAAAAAATACTGTGACCATTACCTGTATATAAGCGGCCTTCCAGGTTTCCTGCATGAAAGCGTTGTAAGCTTCACCGACGCCCGTGATGCGGCCTCCCAGGGTTATTATCCCTGTGACGTCTGCCGGCCTTAAACAAGTGTTAAGCGGATTACTTCACAATGAACAGTCTCTCCTTCTCTTCCGGGGTGAAGGCTTATCCAGGAGAAATATTGATTTCCCGAAGTTGAAAATATCTTGTATTAAGGATATCATTAAAAATAAGCCATTATATAGAAGTGTCGAATATCAGATGTAAGGGGTATCCAGAAGAATGAATTGTGATGTTAAGTATCCATTGTACGAAACCACAGTCTTTGAAAATTTCCGGGTAATGGTTGAGAATGTGGCCAGGAAATTTCCCGACAGGATAGCATATTCCTATAAAAACGATCCTCATGATATCAAAACTGTTGATGTGACATTCAGCGAAGTGCGCGATTACGTGCGGAATATGGGCACAGAGCTGATATCCTTGGGTTGTACTGATAAAAAGGTCGCCCTTATAGGTGAAATATCTTACAACTGGATCTGCTGTTACTATGCGCTGATGGCAACAGGAGCGATCGTCGTCCCGATTGACAAGGATACGCCCCTTGGCGAATTGGCAGGGCTCCTCGATTTTGCCGAATGCGAGTTCCTTATCTACAGCAATTCTGTGGAAGAAAAGATCATGCAGATAGGTGACAGCGCTCCGAAATTAAGAACCTATATCTGCATGGGAGAGCCGAAAATGGAGTCGGCCCTGAAACTCTCGGACCTGGTTGAAAAAGGTAAAGCAAAATTCGAGAACGGCGATAATTCATATTACGACTATGTAATTGATCCGGACAGGCTTGCGACCATCGTGTTCACATCAGGAACGACAGGCAAAGGCAAGGGCGTTATGCTGTCCCAGAAAAATATCGCTTCAGACATGACACAGGGCATGTACCTCTTTGCAATAACCCCCAAAACCATGTCTGTGCTTCCGCCTCATCATACCTACTGTTCGACGGTGGTTTTTGTCGGCCATTTTTCCCAGGGGTGCACTATTTTCATCAACAGCGGCTTAAAGTATTTCCTGAATGAAATAAAGGAGCAGCAGCCCAGCCACATGGTTCTTGTACCTTTGTTCGTAGAAACCATGTATAAAAGGATATGGGCTGCTGCCCAGAAAAGCGGGAAGGCTGATATGCTGAAGCGCATGATAAAGGTCAGCAATTTCCTAAGGAAAATAGGCATAGATTTACGTCGCGTTTTCTTCAAGAGTATACTGGACAGCTTCGGCGGCAAGCTGGAGATGATCATTTCGGGCGGTGCGGCCATAAACCAGGATATAATTGACATGTTTGATGCCATTGGGATAACCATTCTTAACGGATATGGCATAACCGAATGTGCGCCTCTTGTTTCATGCAACAGAAACAAGTATCAGAAGAAAGGCAGTGTCGGGATACCGATAATAGGCGAGCAGGTTAAGATCAAAGACCCTGATGAAAACGGAGAGGGAGAGATCTGCGTAAAAGGACCAAATGTCATGCTCGGATATTATAAGAATCCTGAAGCTACTGCCGCAGCATTCGATGAAGAAGGTTACTTCATGACAGGAGACTATGGAAAGATTGATGATGAGGGCTGGTTATATATTACCGGCAGACTGAAGAATATCATTGTCCTGAGTAACGGTAAAAACGTTTATCCCGAGGAGATTGAGCAGGAGGTAAAGAGGATAGACGGCGTTTCAGAGGTCGTTGTTTATGCCGGAGAGACAGCGAACCAGAACAATAAGGAAGTTATCGTCGCCGAGATATTCCCGGATTACGAATCACTCAGATTCAAAGGTATAGAAGGTACAGAGGCTGTCAATGCGTACTTCAATAAGGAGATAAAGAAGGTAAACAGCAGGATGGCGCCGCATAAGACCATCAGAAAGGTTAAGATCCGCGAAGAGGAGTTCATTAAAAATACCTCGAAGAAAATACTCCGCCATGCCATCGATAAGAGTATTGACAATGAGGATTCCACGGAGGACTGAAGACATTTGGCTTGTTGAAGCGGATTTGATGAATAAAGCCTATTCCACGATGAACAGCCTCTTTTTCTCCTCGGGTGTCAGGGTTCTTCCCTGGAGCTGTTTCTCGGCTTCGTCAAGCAGCATTTGGGTATCGTAGAGGGAGAGGACAAAGAGTTTGCTATAAAAGCCAACATACAGGCGGCCTGATTCCAGGTCCGCCATGCGCAGCCCGCGAATGTGTCCGATGGGTTTATGGGTGTCGAGTTTCCAAATGTATGCCTCATGCATCCCCTTGGTGATATAGATGTTCCGGTCCAGGCTGTACAGGATATCATCCACTTCCTCAACTTTTTTGTCCAGCATGCCTGTCAGTGTCCCGTCAGCCGTGCTATAGCGCCCTATTGTAAAATCGCTGAATGAGATGAAAATGGTTTTTCCCGAAGGATCGAAGAATACAGATTCAGGGCTTGGTCCGGGGCATTCGATGGTCAGCTTTTCCTCCAGGTTTGTTGCATCAAAAAGTTTAACACTGCTTCCGCTGCTGATTAAGGCCAGCATGCTGTTGTCATGGCTGAGGCGTAACCCTTTGGGATCGGCTGTTTCCGCTTTTTTTACAATGGCCCGGCCTGGTACGTCAAGCAGGTAAAGCCCCTTGTAGCTTCCAAGGATTATTTTGCTGTTGTCATTGAAAAATGCAGCCTCAGAGCAAGGTCCGGAAAGGGCTTCCACAATTTCAAGGGTGCTGGTGTCGACAATCCTGGATTCCGTCCCGAAAAGGCAGCACAGTGAATGATCCGGGCTTATGGCCAGTCTGTATGTGTCATCAAAGGTTTCTGAACGGATCAGGTCCAGGGTCGCGGAATCATAAAGCGAAAGCCTTCCGCTATCTGTGAATATCATTATCTTGCTGCCGTTATCCACAGAAAATATGCTATTGACCCTTTCATAGGCACTTTCATTGACATGGACAGTTTTCACAGCCTCTGCCTTTTCAAGATCCCAGAGGACTATCTCCCCATAGTATGAACAGGATACAAGGCGCCTGCCGCCTTCCAGGCAAACTGTAAAATCCGCGGAGTCGGAATGACCCTCGAGAAGGAGGGCGTTGCTGTTTTCAAACGGCCGCAGTATAACAACATATTTTTCACTATTGAGTGCTATCATGCCCGGAACAAAATCCAGGCCCGATATGTACATGCCGATATTCAGACGAAGCCCTGAGTAATCCCAGCCATTGGTACTCCAAAACCGTATGCCGCCGTCATAGGTTGTTGTAACAATGAGATCATCGATGATGTAATAGTCGGTAACCGAGTCGCCGTGCGCGCAGATATGCCGGGTCCCGTCACCGATATTGAGGATAACCAGGTTTTCATAGGAAGTATAAACCACAAGGTTGCTGTCCGAAGAAATGAAAGATGGATCCTCCATCTCATCATTGGAGGCAACGCTGTAAAGAGTGTTACCCGAAGCATCGTATATATCCAGCCTGTACACTTCCTCTGCTTCGGACTCGAAGGAGGTGGCAGCCACTTTGCCGTCCGGGCTTACGGCCAGTCCAGTTACATAGTCATAGGCTGCCGGATACACCTGTGTTATTTTCCTCTGTTCCAGGTCAACCTTGGCAATTCTCCCGTCATCAACAGAGAAGAATATGAAGCTTCCGCTTTCGTCAAAGACAATATTACTTCCATGAACAAACTCCATATCGGGGAAGCAGTTATTCAGGGAGATTTCCATGAGCGGCTGCCCGGTGGCTGTATCCAGTACGGTAAGATCCATGTCTGCCAGGGCTGCTTTGCTGCGGTCGCTGCTTACAGCCATATAGATTCCGAAGCGTGCATGAGACCATTTATAAGACCATTTTTCATCCAGGCTGTCAGCATCAATGCAGTAAATCCCGTTATAGTCCCAAAAGATAAGGGTGTGTTCGTCAACAAAATGAGGATCATACACACTTTTTTTCGGGGTATAGGTGTTCAGGATCATACCGTTCTCTGCATTCCAGATATGTATGACGCCGCTTTCAGTCCGTGTGGCAGCCTTTTTGCCGTCGGGGCTTATTGTGGTATCATAAACCCGTTCGTTGTGCCTGAGCATAAGGTCGGCCTGCATTTCAAAACTGTATTTTGTTTTATAGATACCAAGGGCATCGCAGAGCGCATACTCCGCTTCCTCCACATAGGGCCTTTCCGGGTTGGCCAGGTTTTTTGGAAGCGCCTCCCTGGCCGCCAGGACAGCTCCCAACCTGTCCCCGCTTGCAAGATAGGTTGCTGAAATATCCGAAAGGTAGAGGGACTGGCCCTCAGGGTTTTCTGGACCTGTATCTCCAGCATCCGGGCATGCTGCTCCACCTCTTTTGATTTTTGTTCCACCTGTTCAGACTTCTGCTTTATCACCTCGGACTGCTCCTTGATCAGGGCAGCCTGGTAAGCGCTGTAGGAGCCGAACAGCAAGAAGAAAAGGGAAATTGCGAAAGAAAGGGTGAGGGCCTGCTTTACCTTGCGTTCCCTGTGCCGCTGTTTCAGGTCGTCGAACCTGCAGTTGAGAATTGGGGCAAGAAGGCGGAGGATCTCGGTCTTGAGTTTTTTCTTCATTCCGCCCAGGCTTTGGGCGCGAATATCTGCCGCAAGAGGTTCAATTACCCGGACCTCTTCCGTTTCCGTTCCGTCTTCGCGGACAGCCTTCTTCCTCACAAACCTGAGCTGGTCAGGAAATGATTTTTCCGGCTCGCCTTCTATCAAAAGGGCAAGAATCCTGTCATGCCCGTGAAGCTCAGCGAAGGTTTCAATCTCCTTGCAAACCCATTGGGAATGGGGTGTCCTGGGCGAGCAGATGACTATGAGGTGCTCAGAGTTCTCCAGGGCCTGCTGTATGCTCTCGGCAAGGTTGGATGATGTGGGAAGTTCTTCACGGTCCCTGAAAACACGGCCTACCTTCTTTTGGCTGCCCATCCTGACCACTGCCCTTGGCACCTTGTATGCTTCAAGCATCCTGTGCAGTTTGTCGGCGATGGTCTTATCGGGCTCGGTATGCCTGTAGCTGATGAAAGCGTCGTATTTATATGTTTGCAAGACATGTACCCCCGCTATTTTCATCAATATACAATATTATACAATACCGGGCTCCGGCCTGCCAATCAATCGGTTCCATGTCTTGATTCAGCCAGCGGGGGACCTCAGCCAGACCAATACATGGTGTTCACGGCCGTCGTCTGCAAGGCTTACCCGGTTTCCGGGCAGCTTTTCCCCGTCCAGGAACACCGCCGCCGGGAATGGCATTTCAGCTTCATAGGCCGCATTATCCCATTGGATGGAACTGGGGCATCTCTGCTTTACCTCAATGGTGTATACCGCAGTTCCATACCTGTATATGATCCTGTAATCGCCGAAGCTTTCGGGAACGGCAGGCTCGATCGCAAGGCATCCTGCCTCCCTGCGCAGGCCAAGGAACCATTTTATAAGTCCCTGGTACATCCATCCCGCTGAGCCGGTATACCAGCTCCATCCGCCCCTGCCCGTATAGGGAGCCTCGTATGATATATCTGCGGTCATCACATAAGGCTCCTTTTCGTATTTAAGAGCATCTTTCCTGTTGGCGGTATTGTATATGGGATTAAGCATTGAGAAAAGGCGGTAGGCTTTGTCGTGTTCCCCAAGCATGGCGGCGGCTATGGCAAGCCAGACGGCTGCATGGGTATATTGCCCCCCATTTTCCCTGATGCCGGGATAATACTTCTTGATATAGCCCGGGTTCTTTTCTGTTTTATCGAAGGGAGGGGTAAGAAGAAGCGATACCCCTTCCTTTTCTATGATGAGGTTGCTCCAGGCGGAATTGAAGGCGCGCCTGGCCCTCTCGATGTCCGCCGCCCTCGATATGATGCTCCAGGACTGGCTTATGGAGTCTATCCTGCATTCGGTGTCGTCGCTGGTCCCCAGCCTGGAGCCGTCATCGTAAAAGGCCCTGAGGTACCATTCCCCGTCCCATGCGTGATTTTCTATTGATGCGATCAGGTCCTCCCTCATCTGCTCCAGCTTTTCGGCAAATACGGTGTCTCCCATACGACGGCATATGGGTATGAAGTCTTCTGCGAGCGCGATGATGAACCATCCGAGCCATACGCTTTCGCCTGTTCCGCCGATCCCAACCAGGTTCATGCCGTCGTTCCAGTCGCCGCCTCCCATCAATGGCAGGCCGTGTGGCCCGAAACCGATGCGCCCAATGGCCTTCTTGCAATGTTCATATATGCTTCCCTCGAGTTCCGACTGCCCGGGCAGGAACATTGTTTCCCGCTGGTCTTCTGAAAGGACGGGCCCTTTGATGTAACCTGTCCGTTCTTTTAGGACGGAATAATCCCCGGTGCCCTTGATATACACCGCCGTGGCATAGGGAAGCCAGAGCAGGTCATCGGTTATCCTTGTCCTGACCCCGATACCAAAGGGGGGATGCCACCAGTGCTGGACATCGCCCTCCTCAAACTGCCTTTCAGAGGAGCGGATAATCTGCTCCCTCAGCATGTCCGGACGGGTATACACAAGGGCCATGGCGTCCTGCAGCTGATCCCTGAACCCGTATGCCCCTCCGCACTGGTAGAAAGCGGTCCTTGCGTATATCCTGCAGGAGATGGTCTGGTACAGCAGCCATCCGTTGACGAGGATATCCATCGCCCGGTCGGAGGTTTCAACCTTTAAACCGCCCAGGATACTGTCCCAGTGTTGCCGGACTGCGAACAGCTCCCTGACCGCCATTTCGGTGTCCCTGTATTTGAGAATCAGGTTGTTAATTTCACTCTCATTGCCGCTGTACCCCAGGCCGAACAGGATGGTCACGCTCATTCCGGGAGGAATGGAAACCGGCACCTGGATTGCGCCGCAGGGGTCATAGCTGACGCCCGTGGCACAGGTAAACTTCCTTCCAAGCCCGCCGGGCTCTTTCACAGAGCCTTTTGGCCCAAGGACCTCATGCCGGTCGCCTGTATAGCAATTGATTGACCCGCTGGAGAATATGAAGGCGCGATGCTTTCTGAAGGGGTAGTTATAGACATTCTTTGCATACAGGTACTCGTATTCGTTATTGTACGAGGTGACAATGTAGGGTGCCGTCTGGTCCCTGTTTATGCCCAGAACCCACTCGACGTAATACGTAAGCGTAAGGCTGCGCCATGCATTCGTGCGGTTGGCCAGTGTGAGGACCCAAAGCTTTACAGGCTCGCTGATTGGCGTAAAAACCGCGAGTTCCTGGTCAATCCCGTCTTCCTCGTGCCGGAACCTGGAATACCCGAAGCCATGCCAGGCGCGGAAGACTCCCCTGTCCTTCCTTCCCAGGGACACCGGGCCCATTATTCTTCCGCTTACGTCATCCCTGACATATATGGTTTCCGGGCAGCTGTCCAGGACAGGGTCATTGGACCATGGCGTTATCTTGTTCTCCCTGCTGTTGTATGCCCATGTATAGCCCGCCCCGGATTCGGATATGGTAAAGCCGAAGTCCCGGTTGGAAATGACATTGATCCAGGGAGCCGGCGGCCTATTCTCGCCATCAAGTATGATTTCATACTCGGCGCCGTCCCGGGCAAAACCTCCAAAACCATTGAAAAACTCAAGCTCTGTTTTATCACCGTACAAACCTGTCCACCCCCGTTAACCCTGTATCTGCGTGTTTCTCATGTCGATCCAGACGCTCCTGAAATAGATGCCCGTCTTCCCGGAGAATACGATCCTCGCTACGGTGTTCAGCAGATCCCGCTCCGCTGGGACAAGCTGGTATGAATGGATGATGAATATTCCCGGAGCATCCTTGTGGTCATAGATCCTGAGTGAGCTTGTCATGGAGTTGAGAAGGCAGGTCAGTTCCTGGGCGTACCCGTATTTCGTTTCGCACAGTATCACCAGGTCCGCGTTCACGCGGTTTATTCGCAGGTACTGGTAAAGCCTCAGGACATCCCTGACTATCTCAGCCTCTTCCACAGAGTTTACCTGGAGCAGCATGATGGGTTTGTCCCCGGATATGCCGAACCTCCAAAGGGAGTTCTGGTCCTTGAAGTTTCGCCTTATGCTTTCAGACGGTCCCCTGAAAAACCTTGAAGGATAGAAGAGTGGGCTTATCGCGTCCTGGAAGGCATTGAGCTGCCTGCTGCCTATGCCGAGATACTTCAATTCCACTTCGCTTTGCCTCCGGAACGTCTGCATAATGCTGCTGATCCTGTATGGCACGCTCATTTCATCGCTTATTTTCATCGCCTCTTCCCGGGTTTTGCATACGCCGGCAATAAACGTGATTACAGCAGTGCCTTCCGGTTCCAGGTCGGCATAAACCCGGAGGCTCATGATGGGGTCATTGGAAAAGCCAGCGCTGTTTGAAAGTCCTTTTTTAAGCGCATCGGGATATGCCAGTGTGTTGTTCCTGCCGATGAACCTCATCCTGTCGTTCTCATACTCCACCCTGCCGGGATGCCCGGAGCCTGTCCGCACCATATGAATGATGTACGGGTTCCTGTTTTCGCCGCTGTCCCTTCTTCGTGAAAGGAAGACAGCGTGTTCGGGATCATATTCGCTTTCAATGAACAACTTGCTGAAAGCGGGGTGGCTTGAGTCGGCCATATAGCTGTCCGCCACCACCTCCAGGTAACTGGTCACCTGGATCTTCCTGCTTTCTGAGCCGTGGTTTTTCAACGTCACCTGCCTGATTTCCAGGTCATGGTCCGATGACATGGTCACCACGGTACATGTGGATATATCCCCGTCCCTTCTCCTGAATTCAGCCTGGTGGTGGGAGAAAGCGACAGTGTATTCATCAGGCATAGTCCTTGTGGGATTATACGCGGAACTCCAGACCCGTTCCTGCTCCATGTCCTGGATGTATATATAGAACCCGGTCTGGGCATAGATATCCGGCTTCCACCTGTTGACCATAATGCCGCCTCTGCTGCTGAAGCCGTCACCATCCGATGTTACCAGCACGGAGTAGCTCCCGTTGGAGTAGTATCCCACAGTCGGGATGGCCGGCGCCACGGTTTTAACCAGCCTATCCTCCATCTTCTCATCCTCATGGATGATTTTCTTCCTGATATCAACGGTGTACCCTCTCCTGGATATGGATACAAACAACGTTTCCCGCTTTTCCTCAAGCAGCGTTTCCACGGCCTTTACCATGGGCTCGGCATGGAACCTGCGCCTGATAATTCCGCCATTCAGGTAATTGTTAATGGCCACGAGGCTCATGCCCTGGTGATGAGCCATGTATGATCTGACTATGCAATAGTTGGTCATGAGAACCGGGTCCGGGCTGCTGAAATCGATGGCCTCATAAAAGCCATATTCGCCGTAAGCGCCAAGGGCCTTGATCCTTTCAAGGTTGTCGAGGGCCTTGTTCCCCGCATATTCCAGGGCGAGCATGCAGGCGTAGGGAGCCACGACGATGGGAAGCTCGAATGACGGCTGAAGCCGCAGCTTGGGAACGCCGAATGCCCTGTACTGGTAATTGGAGTTTATGTCAAACCGGTAGTACTGGGATTCGGAAATCCCCCAGGGAATACCCATATGCGTGGCATACCTGATCTGCTGCAGGACGGCGGCCCGGTTCGAATCGGCGAATACCGAGCCTTCATATTCCTTGAGCAGGAGATTGGGCATCAGGTATTCAAACATGGTGCCGCTCCAGGACACATGGGCAGGTATCCCCTTTATGATGGCAAGGGGACGCCCGAGTTTCTTCCAGTGCTTGACCGGCACCTTGCCCATCGCTATCGCCAGGTAGCTGGTGAGCACCGATTCGGAAGCTATCAGGTCATAGCATCCATCGTCCGGCTCATGGATCGATTCGTTGTATCCGATATGGAACAGCATCCTTCTGCGATTAAACAGGAATGAAAAGTCAGCCTGTTCGAGCATATTGTCTATTGTCCGGCAAAGGCCCAGGATCCTTTCGCTGGTTGAAACCGCGTATTTGTTACCGGCGCCGGCAAGGTCTGAAAGAGTTATCCTTTCGTCCGGAGGCAGTTCTTCCATGCCAAGATTTTCAACCTCATCCCGGATAAGGTCCAGGAGCCTTTTGATTTCCTCCGGGTCAAGGCTGTCGTCACCCGCTGTTTCATGGCATATGGTTTCAAGGTGCTGCCCCAGATCATTAATCAAATCCCCGATACGTGAGTATTCGGTCGCCTTAAGGCCAGCCTTCCCGGCTGCCAGGTGCAATTGGGCCATAAGGTCGTCGTTGAGAACCGGGGTGTCCAACTGTTCAAGCAGTCCGTTTTTCAGCGCGATAAGGGCGCCGAAGAAGTTTCCGCTGTCTACGGTTGATATATACCTGGGCTCCAGTACTTCAAGGGTACAGGTATCGTACCAGTTATACAGGTGCCCTTTCCATTTCGGGAGTACATTTACTGTGTACATGAGGTTTTCTGTATAGTCGAGGAACGAGCTCAGGGTTTCAAAACCGAAATCCCTGGCAGTCAGTATGGACAGGAACTGGAGCCCGATATTGGTGGGGGAGGTCTTTTGGGTGACCCTTATAACATTCGCTACCTGGTAATTGTCGGGACAGAGCCAGTTGTTCTCCTTTGTGGCGAATGCCCTGAAAAACTTCCACATCCTGCGGGCGGTGTCATGCAAAAGCCCTTTCCGGTCAAGCTGTTCCCTGCTCTTTGAACCGCTGCCGCCCATGCTTATGATATATGCCGTAAGGAAGGATGTTCCCCAGAGTACTGCCAGTATGCTGCTTACCGGCAGTACGACCGCGCCCGAAAAGGCCGGTATCACCGCAGCAAGAGCGCAGGAAACCAGGCTGGAGGTACCCAGCATTTTGAAATAGCCTGCAAGCGAGTTCCTGGCAGTTTTTTCGACTATATCCGCGGCATCCCACAACAGCAGATGTTTTTTGCTGACGGTTAACCGGTAAAGGGTTGTCATTATTGCATCCATCGCGTTGAATGCCGCGGAAGGAACAAGGACGATGTCAAGAAAAGCCTTCAAAAGCTTTACCCCGATCTCCTGGAAGAACCGGGAGTACACCAGCGCAAGGCGCGGCCTTCTGATCCTGTGGATCACAACCCCCAGGACCAGCAGCAAAAGGTCAAAGATACTGGTGAAAAGGACTACCGGTATCCACAACCAGTACGCCCCGGGGGCCAGCGCGATTGTCAGTATGATGAACAGGAGCCTGCTGACCGACACAAGGCTTTCTATCATGTTGCAGCTGATTTTCCACCGGGAAAGAAAGCTCAGCTCTTTTTTAAGCAGCCAGGGCAAGAGCTGCCAGTCCCCCCTGATCCATCGGTGTTCTCTTTTTGCGAATGACATATAGCTGCCCGGGAAGCTTTCTACGATATCGGCCCTGCTTGCGAAGGCTGTCCTTGCATAGCAGCTTTCCAGAAGGTCATGGCTTAGCACGCAGTTTTCGGGTATCTTATTGTAGAGCAGCTGGTGGAATGCCTGCACATCATAAATGCCTTTCCCGACGAAAGAGCCCTCCCTGAACAGGTCCTGATAGATGTCCGAGACCACCACGGAATAGTTGGGGGAGCCCGTTCTGCCACCGAATATCTTAGGGAAAAGGGCAGAATTCTTTTCGTATATGTGGTTCCTTACAAGGGGCTGGATGATGGCATAGCCTTCACTGACCATTTTTTTCTCCGGGTCCAGATGGGCCCTGTTGAGCGGATGGTCTATCATGCCTATCAGCTTGGAGGCGTTGTCTATAACGAGGTCGGAGTCGGCATCCAGCGTTATTACATACCTGATGGTGCCGAGGATATCCATATCGCAAAGCAGCGTGGTGAAACTGGTTTTCTCCGGGCTTACCCCGTTAAGCAGCGCGTTGAACTCTTCCAGCTTCCCCCTCTTTCTCTCCCAGCACATGTAGCAATCCTCGGACTGGTTCCACCTGCGTTCCCTGATGAACAGCGAGAATTTTTGGTGTGCAGAGGGGTATCTCCTGTTCAGCTGTTCAATGCGGGAAACCAGCGCCTCCCTTATTTCCCTGTCCGTCGGCAGCTCTTTTCCCTTTGCGTCAGCATAATCGGCCAGGAGCGCGAAATACAGGTTGTGCTGCCTGTTGGCGAGATAATGCTTGTGAAGCCTTTCGGCATATTCGAGCGCCTGCTCCCTGCCGGATATGATGACTGGCATGACGAGGAAGGTCCTGGCGCTGTCGGGGATCTCCTCGGAATAATCCATGAGGGGCAGATCCTGGGGCGGTATCAGCCTCGTAATTATGGCATCAGCCGTTGTCCTGGCGGCATGTATCATGATCGGCAGCGACACAAGGATCAAAAGAACGCTCCTGTAAGGTTCTCCGCCATATCCCGCAAGCCCGAGAATATAAGGGATAAAGGAAGTCAACACGGCAAGGATGAGGGCGTTCAGGGAGAAATACAGGATTCCCTTAAGCCGCCGGTTGTCCCGGACCTGCTCGGGAAGGGGCCTTTTCCGGATTTTTGCCTTCAGTATCGGATAACCCTTGCCCAACAGGTAAGCCCCTACATGGCGTGAACAGAAGATCTCATCCCGACCCTCCTTTGCGAGGGCCACGCACGCTTTCGCTACATCCACCTCGTTAACGCCATATCTTATGGCCAGTTTTTCCACCATCATCCTGTACTGTCCCCGGCTGCTGCTGTCCATTCGGGGGTATACCCCGCCGGGGTCCTCCGACAGGATGCGTTCGACGATGGAAAGCCTTTCGATCAGCTCTTCCTCATTTATTCTGTTAAGCTCCCTCAGGCTGGTGATAAGAGTGCGGACACAGGATTCAAGCATGGAGGCTTTACGGCCTTCCTCCTTGAAAAGAGCGGCTGCGTTGACTCTCTCACCTTCGCCGCCGAAGTGGTATGCCAAATACCGTGCTATGGCTGCGTCATCCACAGCTTTGTTCTTCAGAAGATAGATGACATGGGAATGGAAGGAGATATCGGCTTCCATTTCGTCCTGTTTGACCAGGAGCGGCGTAATATCAAGATATCCGCCTTTATCAACGAGCCGGTCCCTGACGAATTTCTCCGCCCTGGCCTTAACCCGGATAACATGGATAATTTCCCCGGACACATCAATAATGCGCTCCAGCAGGCAAAACCCCAGCATTTCGGGCAGCACCGCAAGCTCCCTTTCGGTCAGGGGGCAGATGCCCTGGTATGAGTCGATCATCAGGGCGATGTTCTCCTCATGAAGATACCCGCCCGAAATCTCGACTATTTTCCTGGCGATTACATATATCCTGGGATAGCCCCTGTATTCGGTGGATTTAAGGTGCGGGAGCGACAGGTAGTTTGTGCCTGTGGTCTTGATTTTCTTGATCTCGCGGTACATCATCTGGAAGTTATCAAAGAGCCACCTGGCAGACGGTGTGAGGGCAATCACACCGGATGGGGCTCCGGATATGATATGGCGGATCCGGTTTATTTTCCTGTATGCCATCTGGTTGTAGTTTCCCACAATAAACGGGGTACTCTTCCATTTTACGGATAAATGATCCCGCGCAAGCTCCATCATCTGGTGCTCCCATTCCCTGGGACCCAGTCCTTCCTGCATCTTTTTCTGCCCTTTGAACGGGTCCAGCTTCCTGAGCCTTCGTTCGTGAGCAACCAGAGAGGCCAGTAAAGCGGCCGATAGGATAATTACTGCGGCAATAGTCCACTCCAGCAGCGTCATAAGTATTTATCACACCCCTGTTGATATCATTTCCGCCAAAACGTCCATTCTGTCTGGTCAATATTGCCTTTTCAAAAATGAAATCGACAAAGCCGGCCAGCAGACATATTATCTGCCGGTCATGCCTTACAACGCCCCGATGAAAATACCTGCAGCAAACGCTTAGTGATGCTCTGAAAGTTAACCTGTGATATACCGGTCATGCATTCAGGCTGAACTAATAATGGCCTGACGCTCCGTCATGAAACATGCGGGGCAGTCCAGTCCACCTGTTGAGATGGTAACAGACACAATATATTATAGTATAACATATAAGTCTGTTTTTATGCAATTTACCAGGGGGACATGATAGCGTCAATTTACTGTAGGGAGTTTGAGGGTAGATGTATCCTGGAATAGTCCTCTACGGACACGCCCTTGACAACAAGCATCTCCCATATAGTTCGGCAGCCTGGGCGGCACCGGATAAGCCTGCGGCTTTTAGTTTT
>JAAXZX010000054.1 GCA_012719645.1 Clostridiaceae bacterium | reverse complement strand
TGCACAATTGATAACATGAAGCTTTTTTAATTCCTCATCATTCATTGTGTATACCATCCTTTAAGACTATCAAATATATGTGGGGGGTGAAATATTCACGCGATAATCTTAAGGGTGAAATTATCATACGATAAAGACAGGATTAAGGAAAACATATTTACAACCTTGCATGTAATGTTATAATAAATATAGTATGTTAGTACATAACTCAATAATACCTGTTTCTATCTTCCGATTTCTGGCCTTTTTTATTGATTTGTTATGACATAATGTTTATAATAGAACTAAAATAGCAGTAAGGGGATTGTGGTATTGAAGGTACTGTATAAAAAACTGACCGATGAGCTTAAGAGCAAGATAGACAATGGAGAGCTTGTTGAAGGCGATATGCTTCCGAAAGAAACCGAATTATGCAAGATATATAATGTGAGCCGGCCAACCATACGGGCGGCTCTTATGCAGCTTGTCAACATGGGTTACCTGGTGAGGATCAAGGGCAAGGGCACTTTTGTCAGGAAGGCCCAGATACTCGAAAAAACGACCCTTTTCATAGAAAGCTTTTACGAGGAGGAAAAGGACAGGATAAAGACTGAAGTCCTGGAGTTTCGCACAGTACCTGCAGAAGAGCATGTTGCCAGGGTGCTTGAAGTAAAGCCGGGTGATCCGGTAACCAAGCTGACAAGGCTCCGCTACCTTGAAAATGAATTTGATACAGGCCCCATAGTCTATACAGTTTCATACTTTTTGGACGAGTTGTCTTTTATTCAGTACTACGACCTGGAGAAGCAAACCATTGACACGACATTAAGGCAGCATGGTATTTATCGTGATGTGGTTGAAAAGGAGATTATGACAGAATACCTGGATGCGAAGAAAAGCAGGCTCATGGGTGTTAATGAAAACGATCTTGCGCTCTTTGTAAAGGCGATTATATGGGATAAGACCGGAAGAAAGATCGAATATGCGGAAAGCAGCTATCCTGCGCACAGAAACAGGTTCATTCTGCGTGTAAGACTGTAGCTCTTTAATACTATCTTTACATAATCAGATCATTTCAAACAGGTATTAAGGCAAACAAAGCAGGCCCTGCCGGCCATATGCAATAATACATAAAAAACGGCAGGGCCTGCTTGATTTGTCATGTCCTACTTTATACATATAAATTACCAAATATACTAACATGTAAGAATCCGTCGGATGGAAACAAGCCTATATTCTTGATTTATGTAATACATACTGATTAAATCGCCATATTTGTTGACAGTATGTATGCTATATGTTATATTCGTAGTAAACACGGATCTAATATGTTTATATTTATTCATCTGTTTGCCTATAATTATGCGTTGCATCGGAGGTTTGAAGTTTATTATGTCAGTACATAAGGAAAAGAAGCATTATGATGTCGTTGTGGTCGGCGGAGGCATGTCAGGGGTTTGTGCTGCAATAGCAGCTGCGCGTCACGGAGCCAGAACAGCCATTATTCAGAATCGTTCCATGTTTGGAGGCAATGCAAGTTCTGAAATCCGTATGCATATCGTTGGGGCAAGCTGCCACGCTTCAAAGCAAAATCTCAGCGAAGGCGGCATTCTCATGGAAATCCTTCTGGCCAATAAGGCGCGGAACCCGAACCAAAACTTTTCAATATGGGATACGGTCATCTGGGAGAAGGTCCGCTACCAGGAAAACCTGGACATGTATCTTAATACAAATCTGGATGACGCCATAACCGAGGGCAACGTGATCAAAAGCATTATCTGCCATCAGAATACAACCGAAACCGAGTACGAGATTACTGCAAAGATCTTCATTGACGCCACCGGTCACGGTACATTGGGGGTTCTGGCAGGCGCCATAAGCAGGATCGGCAGCGAGAGCAGGTATGAGTTCAATGAGCCTAATGCCCCTGAAGAGCCAAATAACTATACAATGGGCAATACACTGTTGTTCAAGGCTATAGACAGGGGAAGACCTGTAAAGTTTATAAAGCCGTTCTGGGCTTATACATTTACCGAAGAGGATCTGAAACACAGGCCCCATCTTAATGAAACCACAGCAATGGCCGACGGCGGCGATTTCGTGGAGGATGACGTGGAGAAGACAAAAGGGCTCCCCCATTTTTCAACCGTTGATTCAGGCTATTGGTGGATAGAGCTTGGCGGCAAGTATGATGACATAATCAAGCAGGCCGAAGATATCAGGGACGAACTTCTGAAATGCGTTTACGGCGTATGGGACCATTTGAAGAATTGCGGAGACCATGGCCTTGATAACTATGACCTGGACTGGGTGGGAATAGTGCCCGGGTACAGGGAAAGCAGAAGGCTTGAAGGCGACTATATACTCACCGAGAATGACATCCGATCGAACCGGATATTCGATGATGCGGTTGCCTATGGCGGATGGGCAATGGACGAACATACACCGGGCGGCATAATGGACTTTGACAAGCTGCCGTCACGCATATTCAACTTTGAAGGCTGCTACACCATTCCATACCGCTGTTACTACAGCAGGAACATATCGAACCTTATGATGGCCGGGCGCGATATCAGCACCTCAAAAATGGCCTTTGGGTCCACCAGGGTCATGGGCACCTGTGCCATTGGCGGCCAGGCCGCAGGCACTGCCGCAGCCCTTGCTGTAAAGCACAACTGCACACCGAGGGAGCTGGGGCAGCAGAGAATCGCTGAATTGCAGCAGACCCTGCTCAGGGACGACTGCTTCATCCCGGGATTCAGAAACAATGACGAAAAGGATTTAGCCAGGCAGGCGAAAGTTACGGCAACCAGCCATATCGAGGGCTGCGGGCCTGAGAACACAATCAACGGTATATCCAGGACAACCGAGTCAGGTCTGAATTATTGGGAATCTCAGCCCATCGGGGAAAAAGGGGAAAGCATCACTTTTGCCCTTAACAAAAAGTCAGAGTTAAAAGAGGTCAGGATATACTTCGATCCCAACTTCACCAAAGAGATCATGCCTTCCCTTACCAAGACCGTCCTGGACAGACAGGTTGAAGGTATGCCCATTGAGCTTGTCAGGGATTATAAGCTGGAATGCATAAGCGGTGAAGCAGTAGTTTATTCCAGGGAAGTAATCGGCAATGTTCAGCGCATGAACATTCTGGACATCCCGGAAGGTATAGCCTGCGACAGCGTAAGGATTACGGTTTATAAAACCCATGGATATCCTGCTGCCCGGATTTTTGAAGTAAGGATCTATTGATTGTAACGCCAGCAGCCGCACGGATAGGGTGAACGATTGATGAACGCACCGGCAAAAATGGAAAACAACAAAATTGACGAGTACATGTTCAGTTGGAAAAACTACTTCCGCAGCATCTGGGACGAGTTGTTCATGCTTGTGCGATTTAACCTAATGTTTGTCCTGTGCTGTATACCCGTAGTGACCATACCTGCTGCCATTACCGCCATGCACTATGTTTTCGTGCGCATTGCCAGGGGGGAGAAACCGAGTCTCAGGAAGGATGCACTGCCGGTATTCAAACGTGAGTTCGCCAGATCCCTGCTGATGGGTGTCATGATACTCATTGCACTGATGGTATCCGTAACAAGTTTTCTTTTCTATATCCGCCTTGCCGCGGGAAACATCCTGTTTATGGCGCCTGCCGTCATAAGCGGATCAATTGCGCTGCTGGTATTTTTAATGAGCTTTTACATTTTCACCATGCTGGCCTTGCTGGATTTACCACTGAAGGCCATCATCAGGAACGCTTATATGCTTGCAATCCTGAATATCAAGTACAGCCTGTGCGCGGGTATATATATTCTTTTCATCGCGGGCATAGGAGTGCTGCTGTTTCCTCATACAGTGCCTCTCAGCCTGATGGTGCTATTCTCGCTTGCAATATTCACCGCAGCCTATTTTTCATATTACGGGATAAACAAATACATTCTAAAGAACAGGGATAATGATGCAGACACACCAGATGCAATGGAATCTGTTGCAGGTTTATCTGGCATCAAAAAGGGGGGTGAACTTGCCGGGTCAGATATTTCAGATCAAGTCGTCTGAGAGGCTATTAGCCTTTGTTGAACATTTAAGGAGGGAGAAAACATGAAGAAAATTCTAAGCGTATTATTAATCGTTGTCCTGGCCGCAGGTTTATTAGTCGCTTGCGGAGGAAGCCAGGCGCCTTCCCAGACCCAAAGCCCTGGGGCAACCAATGCACCTGAAACAAAATCTCCGGATCAAGGTTCTTCGGAAAAGGTTACATTGACTATTGCAATCTGGGGTGATGAAAACAGGAAGAAGACCTTTGAAGAACTCTTTACAGGCTTTGAGCAAAAATATAACTGTGATGTTGTTGTAAACCTCGTAGCATACCAGGATTACGCTACAAAGCTCGCTACCCAGCTTACAGCCGGCAACGCTCCCGATGTTGTATGGCTGGCTGACGGTATGGAAAGACAGTTCCTCGAAAGCGGCAACCTTGTTGACATATCCTCATATGTGAAGAACGATCCTGACTACAACTACGCAGACTTTTACGAAACAGCCATGTCAGCCATTACTGATGGGGATAAGGTTTTCGGCATACCTTTCTCTTTCGGCCCGCGTGTCGTTTACGTAAACAAGACCCTGTTTGAGAAAGCAGGCGTCAAGCTGCCTTCAGAGTATCTTGCCGAAGGCAAATGGACCTATGAAACCATGTATGAACTGGCCAGGAAACTGACAGATAAATCCAAGGGCCAGTATGGTCTGAAACTGTGGGATACCAGTTCCGCGACCAACTATGTATATGCGTTCTATGATCTGGTTCTGGCCTATGGCGCCGACTACTTCAACAAGGACACCACTGACTTTACCCTCAACACCCCTGAAGGCATAAAAGCGGTTCAGGCAGTGTACGACGTAATCTACAAGGATCAGAGCCATCTGAAGCCCGGCGATGCCACCGAGTTTACCGCCGGAACCATAGCCATGGCCAGGAGCACTTTCAGCTATGCCAAGACCATCAAGGGACAGAATGTGGACTTTGAATGGGAAGTGGTGCCTGTTCCGACGGGACCTGATGCCGATGCGCCGGTTATCACCGGATTTGCCTACTACAGCGTTACCACGAACTCCAAGAATCCCCAGCTGGCAGCTGAGCTTGTGAAGTACATGACCACCATTGACATGATGAAAACCATGGTCAACACATTTGTCGCACCGCGTGCATCCCTGCTCAATTCTGACGAGTTCCTGCAGCAGGAAGGCGGAAAGCCGACGAAGGAAGAAATACTGAGATCCTTTGTCGCACCCATTGAGGAACGCGGCCTGAGGCCCTATCCTGCACACAAGAACTTCACAAAGATACAGGATCAGATCACCATGGACTTCGACAACTATTTTGCAGGGGTTTATTCTTCCGCTGAGGAAATGGTTAAGGCCATGGAACAGGCTGTGAGGGCATTGCTGAACCAGTAATGCCTGGATGAGTTCATCTATTCACGATGTATGTTACCTGCGCCGTCAATGGCGCAGGTAACATGCCATAATACTGGGGGCAAGTTATGAAAAGCAAATCAAAGCTGTTCGACAAAGAGCAGTTATGGGGATACAGCTTCATCTCCCCGATGCTCATAGGATTCATTGTAATAAGCCTGTTACCCATCATAGCCACCATTGTCATCAGTCTTACCAACTGGGCAATGCTGAACAATGATGTAAAGTTCATAGGCTTTGAGAATTACATGAAGCTGTTCAATGATCCGTTGTTCTATAAGGTTGCAAAGAACACGTTTTTGTTTACCCTGCTGCTGATACCATCCAACCTGGTGCTCACTCTCGGACTGGCATCGCTGCTGAGGGATAATTTCAAGGGTGTGGGATTCTTCAGAACAGCAGTTTTCACACCTGTTGTCACCACGGTTGTTGTTTGGGGTATACTGTGGAAATATATCTTTCAGACCGACAATGGCCTGGTAAATACCCTTTTGAGCATGATAAATTTACAGGGTCCGCAATGGCTGTACAATGCCAACCTGGCGATACCGGTGGCGGTATTTGTTACCCTTGTAAAAGGACTCGGACTGAATACTGTCATTTTCATAGGCGCGATGAAGGATGTGCCTACCATGTATTACGAGGCCTCAGAAATTGATGGAGCCTCCAAAATGAGACAGTTCTTCAGCATCACGCTGCCTTCCATCGCTCCATCCATATTTTTGGTCACCATCATAACGATGATCGGCTCATTGAAGGTATTTGCCCAGATCGACACATTAACTGGGGGAGGTCCGGGGACAAGTTCCTTTGTCTTCGTCTACTATATTTACCAGCAGGCCTTCAAATACTATAACTTCGGCTATGCATCCGCAATATCGGCAGTACTTTTCTGCTTGATCGTTATATTGACGATTATCCAATGGAAATTGAGAAAGAGATGGGTGTATCATGAGAACTGATTCTGAAAGGGCAAGACGCGCCAAGAAAAGAAAAAAGGCAATTCATTACCTGGTTTGTTCCGTCATTGCGGTGATCATGCTGTTCCCGTTTTACTGGATGTTCACTACGTCCCTTAAGACCTACGGTAATGTAATGAAATTCCCGCCGCAGTGGTGGCCGGATCCGATTACCCTGGACAACTTCATACAGCTGTTCTCACGTCATAATTTCCTCAGATATCTGTGGAACAGCTTTTACATCGCGGCACTTGTGTCCATAGGCGTCGTCATTGTATCTTCCCTGGCAGGTTACGCTTTTGCGAAGATGAGGTTCAAAGGAAGCAATGTCCTGTTCCTGATCATCCTCAGCGGAATGATGATGCCTATTGAGGTTACCATTATTCCATTGTTCATCGCACTGTCAGACCTGAACCTTGCCAATTCACATTTCGGGCTTATCATCCAGCCCATATTCGGATACTGCGGAGCCTTTGGCACATTCCTTATGAGGCAGTTCTTCATCACTGTGCCCACTGAATTGATAGAGGCAGGCAAGATCGATGGTGCAAGCCATCTGCGGATCTTCAGAAAGATTGTTCTGCCGCTGGCCAGTTCAACAATAGCCACACTGGTCATCTTCACCTTTCTTCAGAGCTGGAATGATTACCTGATGCCACTTGTTTTGCTGAATGACAGCAGAACCTACACCCTGCCGCTGGGATTGAAGCTGTTTGCATCCGAGATGGGCGTGGAATGGAACCTGGTCATGGCAGGAGCCACGTTTTCAACCCTGCCCATGCTGATAGTATTCTTCTTCGCCCAGAGAAAGTTCATGGAGAGTTTGGCCATGGCCGGACTGAAGGGATAAACTGCGGCAATATGAAATAATAGCCCCTGAAGCCTACTCGGCTTTGGGGGCTTTTTGATATGCGCAGATATTCGTCATCCATAATGTGGATGGGAAATACTGTCCCTTACCCCCGGACATTAATTAATCCTGGTTTCCTTCATTCTCCTGTCATCTGCCGGGTCATAGAATGTATATCTATACAATCGGCCGGATAGGGTTAAGGCTGCCTGAAACTGTATCAATAAGGTAATTTGACAAAAATACTGGCAATAGATTGAATAAATAATATACAAGGATATAATTGTGATTACAGCGAGAACTGTGCTATAATATGCAAGATGCCCTTTTTAAAAGTGAAAAGGTGCATGGCATGGCATAAAGTTGTTAAAAGCAATCAAAATATGGTAAATTAAATTAGAAGTTTTTAGTAAGTAACCATCATTCTCTGATAGAAACAAGGTGCTGTTATGGACTGGCGCGAAAAGCTTCATATGATGACCAGGATGGAGGATGAAGACGAGTCAAGACAATGGCATGCTGTCTATGTTTTATCCGGGAATGAGGAACCGGTAAGGGAGAAGATCGAATATGCGCTCGGCGGATACGGTGTACGGGCGGTAGTACCCAAGCGCCGGATCATGGAGCGGAAAGAAGGCAAATGGCATGAGAGGATAAGGACCTTATTTCCCGGTTACATACTGCTTCAGGGTAAAATTGACGTACCGGAATATTACATACTGAAAACCGTGCCGGGATTAGTGAGAATCCTCAGGGACGACTGCCAGCTCTATCGTATACTTTGATTCTATATTATAAGAAATTGCTCATAAAGGTAGCAAGTACAATATTATTGCAGATATGAGAATAAAAGTACTTATTGTTTTGGGCAAAATCGCTATAGGTGGGGCAGAAAGAATGGTGTATGAACTTGTACGTTCTGTTGACCGTTCTGCTATTGATATTAGTGTTTTATGTTATCAAGGAAGACAACATACAGCATTAGAATATGATATTGAAAAACTGTGTAATGTGATATACATGTCTGAAAAAGGACATATCGGAATTTCTACTATAAGACGTGTAATTCGAGAGATCGACAGATTACATCCAGACATTATTCATGCTCATTTAGGTGGGACTATATTTAGCGTTATTTGGTCGCTTCTTAGGCACAAACCATCGATTATAACTGCGCACACTAAACCCGAAAAGGCATTTAGCCCTAAGATTGTTCCAGCTATAAAACTATGTGTAAAAAAAGGTTATACACGTATTGTTTCTGTATCGGAATCGAATAAAAAAGCCATGCAATTATACTTTGGTTTCAATGATGAGGAGTGCTTATGTGTTAATAATGGCATTAATATTAGTAAGTTTTATACTATCCCGCATGAAGAATTCACCTATATAAATGTCGGACGACAAGATGAGAACAAGAGTTATACTAAAGTGTTTTTCTAGAATACATGTTTTTGGCAAGTATAATTCCGAGCGGTGCGGAACTTAATTTTCCGAGCACCCCTGCCCCATTATTGGGATTTCATGGTTGAGTGTGTCAGTCTGTAACTTTGGCCTTGGAAAACAAGCAAATGGCTATGATGAAC
>JAAXZX010000140.1 GCA_012719645.1 Clostridiaceae bacterium | reverse complement strand
TTAATGACCGCCCCTTGCAACCCTTGCCTTTGGAATATGTGTATGAAGAAGGAGTTGTAATAACCGAGAAGATGAAGGAAGGTATCTTTTTAGGTATTACCATTATCCCTGCCATAAGTTGGATAGTGTAAAATATTTTGTGTAAATAGAAAAGGAAGTCATCCTGTGTTAAAATAAAATTTGGAAAAAAAACACTATAACACAGAAAGGATGACTTCCATGTATAATGATACTACAAGATTAAAAGAAATTCTATCAAATAATGTCAATTTGAATGAATTTATTTTAGAACTAATTAAAAACATGATAGAAACGCTCTTAAAAGCAGAACTTACAGAGTTTTTGAAATATGAAAAATATGAATCTAAAGGACGAAATAGTGGTAATTCACGTAATGGTTATTATAGTAGGGATTATGAAACAAAGTATGGAAGAATCGAAGACATTCAAATACCAAGAGATAGGAATGGAGAGTTTGAACAACAGTTACTCCCACCATATAAGCGAAGAGATAGTTTTCTTGAAGATATGATTGTGGCGATGTATTCAAGAGGAGTATCAACAAGGGAGATTGGGAAACTAATTGAGAAGTTATATGGACAACATTATAGTGCTCAGACCATAAGCAATATTACAGAAGTAGCTATAGAAGCGATAAAAAAATGGCATGAAAGGAAGTTAAAAGAACGCTATAGTGTATTATATATAGATGCAACAAGCATAAAAATAAGACGAGATACAGTTGAGAATGAGGCAGTATATTTTGTAATAGGTGTAGATGAAGAAGGGAATAGAGAAGTATTGGACTATTTTATTGGTGCGAAGGAGACTTCTGAGAAATGGGAAGATTTATTAAATGGATTAAAGGAACGTGGAGTACAAGAAGTCTTATTAGGAGTAATGGATGGTTTACCAGGAATAGAAGAAGCATTTTTGAGGGTGTTTCCGAAAGCTGATATACAACGGTGTATCGTACATATAATAAGAAATTCCATTAACATGATTCGTAAAAAAGACATACAAGAATTCACGCAAGATTTAAGGACCATATATCAAGCACCAACACTAGAATTAGCACAAATAGCACTTGAGGAAGTTAATCGTAAATGGAGTAAGAAATACCCTAGAGTAATGGAAAAATGGCTTAATAATCCATATATATTCACGTATTACAAATATCCTCATAGCATAAGGAAAGCAATATATACAACTAACTGGATAGAAAGATTTAATAAAGAATTAAAGAGACTAATAAAGAGTAAGGAACAGTTTCCAAATGAAGAAGCAGCACAAAAGATCATCTATTATCAAGTAATAAATTACAATGATAAATGGTCACAAAGGGCTTTAAATGGGTTTAAAGAAGCAGGAGAGCAACTCAAAGAGATGTTTAAGGAAAGATATCAATAAAACATTATAAATTGAGAATATCCTTATAGGTTCACCTTGTTTGTCTTTTTTCATCCTAATATTATTGATCAAGATTATGGTTATTAATACATCATTATATCAAATGATAATTCTATACTAAC
>JAAXZX010000053.1 GCA_012719645.1 Clostridiaceae bacterium | reverse complement strand
CCTTGGACATACTACGCTAGATGGTATAATAATCATGAGACTTGAACGCTCCTTTCTGGGAGGTAATGGTGGTTTTGCAGTTTCCATTATACCAGAGGCGTTTCAGGTCTCATTTTTATTATTAAGTTAACAGACCAAATTGTATCTATAGGAGGCATAATTATGAAAAGAAGATATGTATATCCTGCTATATTTCATCCTGAAGACACGGGATTCTCAGTGTTTTTCCCTGATCTCAAAGGCTGCCAGACGCAGGGTGATACCCTGGAAGAAGCCACAATAAAAGCTCAGGAAGCATTGGGAATTTATATGGAGTGCCTGATAGATGACAAGAAAAAAATCCCTGCCGCATCATCGCCTGGAGATCTTCAGATTTCCGGTAATGATTTTGTAGTCATGATCTGCATAGACATTAAGGATTATTTGTCAAACAACAAGCCTGTGAAAAAGACCTTGTCAATCCCTGCATGGCTTAATGAAGAAGCTGAAAAACAGCATATCAATTTTTCATCGCTCTTAAAAGAAGCTCTTATTGAGAAACTAAGCGATTAACATCACTAAGGCCGCTCCAGAATTCTTGAATTCATTGGAAATATTACGAATCTCCTGCGGGACAAAGAAATCAGGCACTGCATTAATGAGCTTATTGTAGGCAATTACTGACTCGATTCCTTTGACATTTTCAATTTCCTTGGTCATTTGCTTTACTTTGGCGGCACTCATGTCATCATTTAAAACTATAAAGTGGATCGTTGACATATTATAGTCGCTCTTAAGCTTGTCTGATGCTATGATAGACGGCATGTCCTGCGGCAGGGAACGTTCCAGGTCATAATATAAAGGCGCATTTTTTTGAGCATAGAACGCGGGGATAAACATGAGCAAAAACAGAATAATAAAGGTCTTTCTGTGATTGACCGCAAATCGCGCCAGACCGTTCAGATCCGGAAGCAGTGTTCTATGGTGATATTTGTCTATATATTTATCTAGCTGTAGCAGAATGGAAGGGAGAACGCAAATTGACGTTACGATTCCAATAGCAACCCCTTTAGCCATCACTATACCTATATCGAGCCCCAACCTCAGACGCATAAAGCACAGAGCCAAGAATCCGGCTATAGTGGTCAGGGAACTGCTCATCAATGCCAAGAAAGAGGATGAAATGGCCTTCGCCATCGCCTCACAATTATCCTTATAATATGGCTGCTCTTCCTTATAGCGTGAATAAATGAAAATTGAATAATCCATGGTGACTCCCAACTGCAGGACGGCGGCAATAGAATTTGTGACATAGGAGATTTCTCCAAAGAAGATATTGGTGCCCATATTATACATGATTGCCAGCCCTGTACTTAAAAGGAGCGCCACCGGAAGCAGCCATGAATCCATAGTAAGCGACATGGCAATATATGAAAAAATTACTGCCAGGGCTACATAAACAGGAAGGTCTGAATCCACCAGATCCTTGGTATCTTTGACGAGAACGGAGAAACCGGCAAGGAAGCACTGCTTGTTAACCAGTTTGCGTATACTGTCAATAGCCTGCATGGTTCTCTCCGAAGCGCCTGGCATATCGTACTGGATAATCATGATGGTGGAGTCTCCGGAATAAAATTTCTCCCTTAACTCATCGGTGAACATGTCGGTTGGAATCTGAATTCCTACCAGGCTGGACAGCCAAACGACATTGCTTACTCCAGGCACATCTTCAATTTTCTTCTTAAGCTCGTTTGTGTAGCTCGGCGGCATATTTTCCACAATGAGCATAGTCGTTGCCGCGCTCTTGAACGGTTCCTCCAGAAGAGCCTCGCCCCGGGTGGAATCAAGGTCTGTTGGCAGGTAGGTCAGAATGTCATAGTTTATTCGGGTGGCTACCATTCCCAGAATACTGGGAATGAGAAGCAGCACAGCGATTGTTACAACAAGTTTTGATTTGTATGTAAGCGCGTGAGATATTTTGTCCGACAATTCTGTCACCTTCTCAATTGCACTTTTATCGTCACAAATCTTAGTTTCGCGGCGGGGAAAAGTCAATATAACGGGCATTAACCTTCATAATTTTTAATAATTCACCTGAATGCGTCTAATTTTAATTATTTTTTATAATTTCCTAGTATGAGAACGTTATAATAGAAAATGAGGCTGGTAACATGAAACGAAAAGTCCTTATTGTAGATGATGATACGTCAATTCTGATGCTTATCTACGACGTCCTTACAGAAAACGGCCTGGATGTGGAAATGGCTCAGTCCGGTGAGAAGGCTCTCCAGCTTATTCAGAACCAGCAGTTTGACCTTATCTTGCTGGATATCATGATGAAAGGAATTAGCGGCCTGGAGGTATGCCGTCAAATTCGTGACCGGGTAAGCTGCCCTATTCTCTTTCTCAGCGCCAAGGACAGCATAAGCGACATTGTCCGGGGATTGGACTTGGGAGCAGATGACTACATTACAAAGCCATTTGTAGTGGATGAAGTGGTAGCGCGCATTCATGCCCATCTGCGCAGGGAGGAACGGGCTGACTCCTCACGACCTTCATCTATGCCAATACAGATCGGAGAAATCCGACTTGACCCTATGAGAATGACAGTATCAAAGAACGGAACACCTGTTGAACTTTCTACCCGGGAATTTGAATTGCTTTCTTATCTCATGCACAATGCCGGGCAGATCCTATCCCGTGAGCAGATTTTTCATGACGTATGGAAAACCGAGTATGGCGATATAGGTACTGTAGCCATCAATATCAAAAACCTTAGATCAAAACTGGATCCTGACTGGGAATACATTAAAACCATCTGGGGTTCCGGTTACCTGTTTGTCTCACAAAGTGCTTTTAATGAAGAAAAGGCGGAGAAGAGCGAGAATGCGGGACACGATAAATAACATTATACGGTCGCTCGGTATGGATTGGCTGAATCGCAGATTGTCCAGAAAAATGGTGCTGGGCCTGGTAGTTATAGCCGTATTGAGTTGGATTTTTATGTGCCAGAGTTTTATGGCATACCTGAGCCATTATGCCCGCCGGTCATATTCAGAGATGATGGAGCGGGCAGATGACTATGCCCAGGATGCCGCTGTTGTTTTGGAGAACAGCGAAGACTTTACCAGTCTGAAGGACTACCTTGAAATGCACCAACTTGGGTGTATTGTCTGGGATGCAGATGGAAAGCTTATTTTTACATATACAAATCCGGTAAATGACGATTATGGCGTTATCGCTTCCGCCAAGCGTGAAGCAACCCTCTCCAATGGGCAGAATATCATTTTTCAGATCTGGACGCGCTCAATTCCCCAGCAGTATTTAATCGACTCTCTGCGGTACAAGGTACGAATCGGGCTCTTAGCCCTGAATGCCTGCATCTTTCTGGTTATGGCGGTTCTTATTTTTACTATCGTACTGGTTCCTGTTGTCCGGTTGCGGAAAACCATGCGGCTCTATTATGAACGGGGAAAGTTTCCGGAGCGAAGCAAACGCCTGGACGAGATCGGGAAACTGCAAAACACCTTCGCCGATATGGTAGAAGTGCTTCAGACGAAGGAACAGGCCGAACGGCGCTTGGTAGCGTCCATCTCCCATGATATAAAGAATCCTCTCACTTCGGTTATGGGATATACCGAAAGGCTTCTTTCTACGAATTTGCCCCCGGAAAAACAGCGTCAGTATCTGCAATGCGTGTATGATAAAGCTATAAGAATCAAATCACTGGTGGACAAATTTGACGAATACCTGAATTTAGGTTTACGAGATACCGTACCTTTGAGCTGTGTAAAGGCAAAAGACATTTGCAGCATGCTGCAGAAGGAGTACGGAACTGAACTGGAGGATGCCGGAGTAAATTTTGAAATGAACTGCCGCTGCCCGGAGAGCCGTTTGATGTGCAATATGGATGATCTCAAACGTTTTTTTGGAAACCTCATTGCAAACAGCATCTCCCATGCCGGAATTGAGCATTTGGAACTGCATGTCGTCTGTCAAAGGCAGGAGGATCAGATTGAGTTAAGTTTTTTTGACAATGGACACGGGGTTGACCGGGAAATTCTTCCCAAGATTTTTGAGCCTTTTTATACCACAGACCGTGGCCGTAAAGTGTCCGGTCTTGGTCTTGCCATCTGCAAAAACATTGCCAGGGCCCACGGTGGAATTGTTTCAGCAGAAAATGTTCCGGGCGGAGGACTCATGATCCGGCTGCTTCTTCCTTGCATCAAAGAAAGGTAAATCGCATAATGACCTCATCCTTACCAAGGATGCGCTCTGACTAATGAGGACGATATGAAGATGGATCAAGATAAGGTAATGAAAAAACTCAAAAAATCGCCGGCAGATCATGTGTAATCGGTTACGTGGTAATCTGCCTTATCTGGCCATACTCCAACGGTTCCGACATATTATCGCGGATTTGATTGAGTTCGATAACGTAATACTTGATATCATGCCAAGCACCATGCTTGAATCCGATAGCAGGCAACGTTGCGGCGAGGGAAAAGCCCATTTTCTGATGGAATACTTCGCTACCTTCATTCGGACAGCCAAGAACCGCAACGGCCTTTACAAACCCCTGCTTTTTCAATGCAAGAAGAAGTTTTTCATACAGTAGTTTCCCTGCGCCTTTTTGTGTGCTGCCATTCTTAATATAAATCGATGTCTCACATACCCATTGGTATGCCTTACGCTCCTTGAACATGTTCGCATAAGCGTAGCCTATTATTTCACCATTATCTTCGCAAACAAAGAAAGGGAATTTCTCTGTGATTGGCCTCTATCCTCGCGGAAAACTCCCGTGCAGAAGGAGCAGAATACTCAAATGTATATGAAGTGTTGTCCACGTAATATTTGTATATATCAGATAACGCCTCGGCATGGTTCAGATTAACTTCACGAATAATCATTCTTAGAGTCTCCTTTAAGCTTCTATCGCCTTCCCCGGATAATCCATGGCACTGATTCCTTAATCCGTCGGCGGTTGAATTGAGCAAGAAAAAGCTGATACCTATGAATATAGAACAAATCGTATGGGAAAACAACTTGGATGGCACTCAACATTTTTAAATATATCGAATCAATTTCATTCAGCAATGTATATACTATGTATATACATATGTAAATAGAGGTGATATAATGGATTTGGAGAAACCCACAGAAACCATAAAAAACCAAACGAAAGGAGTTGATTATATGTCAACAGTTATTGCCCAAAAATGGGGAAACAGTTTGGGCATACGAATTCCTAAAGAAGCTGCTGACAAATTAGGCATCGACGTAGGTTCCGAAATCGAACTTCATGTTTCTGAAGACGAAAAAACCATAAAACTAAAACCTAAAAGAACTGTAAAAAAATACACATTAGAAGAGCTATTATCACAGATTACTCCAGAAAATCGGCACAAAGAATTTGATTTCGGAACCGAGGGGCGTGAGTTGATCTAATGGCAAGTATACCTGACAGAGGCGCCTTTATTGTTTTAGACTTTACTCCAAAAGCTGGTCATGAGCAGGCAGGAAGAAGGATCGCCATTGTTTTGTCTCCTAAGGACTTCAATGATAGAACAGGGTTTATTGTTGTTTGCCCAATTACAAATCAAAAAAAGGGATATCCGTTTGAAGTTGAAATACCGGCAGATGGAATATCTCCTGATGGTCCTGGCGACCCCATAACAGGAGTAGTTTTGACTGATCAGGTTAAATCATTGGATTGGAGAGCACGAAACATTAAAGTGTTGAAGCATTATGATCAAAACGATCCGCAAATAAAAGCAATTGATGAAATAATTGAAGAATGCCTGGCTAAGATAGCTACATTCCTTACCTGAACATATATATGATATTGGGTAAACCAACAAAAAATGAATGACCCAAGCATGAACAATAAGGTACTTCAGCAGGAGCAGAAGAATAGAGACTGTCCTGAAATTTGTGTAAACCTCCATTACGGTGTAGAATAGAAGCACCATAACGAAGGTTTAATACGATGGCAAAAAGAAATCGTACCCCAGAAGAAAACGTACGAAGAGAAAAGATACCCGAACTACGTCTTTGGGTAATACACTCATAAAAATACTCCTTTCTGGTTTCTTTATACTAATCCTTACCAGAAAAGAGTATTTCCACGCTCCCATACACGAAATTTTTGACAGCCTAAAAACCGGCGGTTGGAAACCGGCGATTGGGTCAATTTTCAACCGGCGATTTGGGTCAAGAATAAACCGGCGTTGACATTACCATGGATGCCATGCGGCGTAAAAACCGTCGCCCTGCCGCGTCAAGCTTCTCCTCCTGCGGTGCTCATTTACCTTGTAAACTCCGCTCCTCGGGGCTCGCTTTCCTTGCATTGCTCGGTTTTTACTTTGCATGTCTGGAGCAGAGCGCAT
>JAAXZX010000052.1 GCA_012719645.1 Clostridiaceae bacterium | reverse complement strand
ATATGGATATGTGCAGCGGACCGCTGTTCAGAAATATATTGATTTTCGCATTGCCGATTATTGCGATGAACATATTGCAGCTACTGTTTAATGCTGCGGACATGATAACCGTCGGACGCTTCGCGAGCAGAGAAGCATTAGCTGCAGTAGGTGCTACAGGCGCCCTAATAAACCTTTTGGTCAACACTTTCATGGGATTGTCAATAGGTACTGTCGTCGTTGTTGCGCAGGACTATGGGGCCGGCAATGTATCGAATTTGAACGGATCTATCCATACCTCCATGGCTATCAGTATAATCAGTGGGCTGATTGTTATGGTCCTGGGCTTGGTTTTCTGCAAGCCGTTGTTGATTCTAACGGGTACTCCGGAAGATATAATGGATTTGTCGTTACTTTATATGAGAATCTATTTCCTGGGAGTGCCTGCCACGATGGTGTATAACTTCGGTGCAGCTATTCTGCGTGCTGTAGGAGACAGCAAGCGACCGATGTATTACCTTGTCACTTCAGGAATTGTGAATGTAATATTAAACCTGTTCTTTGTGATTATATTGCGTATGAGCGTTGCTGGCGTAGCATGGGCTACGGTAATATCTCAGTTTCTCTCCATGACGTTGATAGTAATTTGTCTTTCTCATAGCAATATAATGGGCATACGTTTTATGCCTCGACAGATGCGTATTGATAGGGATAAGCTGGTAAGAATTGTGAAGATAGGCTTGCCTGCTGGCCTGCAGAGTGCATTGTTTTCCATTTCCAATGTAATGATTCAAACAGCGGTTAACTCCTTCGGATCCATCATGGTAGCAGCCAGTTCTGCCGCAAGCAGTATCGAAGGTTTTGTCGGTACCACAATGACTGCCTATTACAATGCAGCCGTTTCTTTTACCGGACAAAACATGGGTGCGAAGAAGTATGACCGAATTGATAAAATTGCAAAAGTGTGTACAGTGCTAATCTTTGCTACATGGATTATCATGGGCGGCGCCATATTGATTTTCGGTAAGCCGCTGGTTGCCTTGTACAGGCCTGATCCTGAAGTTATCGAGCTTGGTATGTTGAGGATGAGAATCATGATGGCAGCATATTTCACCTGTGGTGTGATGAATGTATTTCCAGGCCTGACCCGTGGCATGGGCTATTCCATATCGCCCATGATTTGTACATTGATAGGCGCATGCCTCATGCGTATCGTTTGGCTGAAAACGTTCTTTACCTGGTACCCCACGGTGGTTATGCTTTTTGCTTGTTATCCGGTTACCTGGGGGTTGGCGGGGCTTGGCCAGGTAGGCATCTTCTTTTATGCACGGCGTCGGATTCGGAACACGCTGCCAACCGCCTGTTAGTGAGGAAAAGTATACTGAAGAAAAGCATAAAGCCCCGGTATCATAGGGATACCGGGGCTAATAAATCTTTCCAAATCAGATCTGCGGCAGGGTTTCCAGCCCTTCGGCCAGCAGTTCATCCGGATATTCATAATCGCTCAGCTTGCCGGTCATATATTCCTCATAGGCTGTAAGGTCGAAGTTGCCGTGGCCTGAAAGGCAGAACAGTATGCACTTGGATTCTCCGGTCTCCTTGCATTTCAGCGCCTCATCAATGGCACCCTTTATTGCGTGAGCCGATTCGGGAGCCGGAAGGATCAACTCCGACCTGGCGAACTGGATGGCAGCCTTGAAGACATCGGTCTGATGCACGGCGCGTGCGCTGATCAGCCCATCATTGTAAGCCTTGCTCACCAGTACCGAATCCCCATGGTAGCGAAGTCCGCCTGCATGGATTCCCGGCGGTATAAAGCCATGTCCAAGGGTATACATCTGCATGATCGGGGTCATCTGGGCCACATCGCCGAAATCGTATGCGAATTTGCCCTTTGTAAGGGTGGGGCAGGCTGCCGGTTCCACGGCGATAAACTCCGTTTTCTTTCCCTCCCTTATCTTGTCATGCAGGAACGGGAAGGCTATCCCGCCGAAATTGCTGCCTCCGCCGCAGCATGCCACAACCACATCGGGATACTCGTCGATCTTCTCCATCTGCTTCCTGGCCTCAAGCCCGATGATGGTCTGATGCAGCAGGACATGGTTAAGTACGCTGCCCAGGGCATAATTGGTATCATTGTGGGTTGCCGCATCCTCAACCGCTTCGCTTATGGCAATGCCCAGGCTCCCCAGTGAATCGGGATCCTTTTCCAGGATCTTCTTCCCGGCCTGCGTCAGCGGACTTGGACTGGGATGGACCGTCGCGCCGTATGCCTGCATGATAGCCTTTCTGTATGGCTTTTGCAGGTAACTGACCTTCACCATGTAGACGGTACACTCCATATCAAACATCTGGGCGGCCACAGAAAGTGCTGTTCCCCACTGTCCTGCCCCGGTTTCGGTTGCAAGGCGCCTGATACCTGCTTTTTTGTTGTAATATGCCTGTGGTATGGCAGTGTTAAGCTTGTGGCTTCCCGAGGGGTTGTTCCCTTCATACTTATAGTAGATGCGCGCCGGGGTATCCAAAAGCTTCTCCAGCCCATATGCCCTGCAAAGGGGTGATGGCCTGAATGAGTGGTAAAGTTCCCTGACTTCTTCCGGGATCGGGATGTAACGCTCGTCTGACATTTCCTGCTGGATGAGGTCCATTGGGAAAATGGCCAGCATGTCATCGGGAGCGACCGGCTTGTGTGTTGCCGGATTCAGATAGGGACTCAGATTGGAGAGATCCGCCCTGAAATTATACCAGCTCTCGGGCAGTTCCTTCTCCTCAAGGTAGACTTTGTAGGGTACGTTCTTTCTCATTGTTCTCTTCTCCTCTCATCTATTCTCGGCTGAATTAGCATCATTTTAGCACGATATTGCCAGTTGTGTCAAACCCCTGTTTTCCTTTCCTCGTTGCCTGGACCTCGTAATACCATATTCCAATAACAAGACCT
>JAAXZX010000051.1 GCA_012719645.1 Clostridiaceae bacterium | reverse complement strand
TGGGAGCATGACTGTCTGGCCTGCCAGGAGCATGGGTGACCATAGAGAGGTTTGCATGACTAATTTCTACATGTTGAATTGCATGATTAAATTCAACGCTTTACAGCTTATAATGCTGAATTTACTTATGCAATTCAAGGGCGTCCAGTTCATAGTGAATATTTTCACATAAGGTTGTTTTTATGCATCCAATTAATTATACTATTGATTAGTTGGAAAAATAAACCTATCGCTAAGCCATAAATAGTATTGGAGCCATTCCATATGGTCTGACCAAGCAGGGCAAGGGCCGAAATCAGTGTATGTGCTTTTTTAATGCCCGAAAAGCGGGAGAGGTATTCGAAATGGCAGACACATTCCAGATCATTAAGTATGAAGGCGACAACAGCACATTTATTTGGAAATCACCCATCGAAGATTTTAACACCGGAACTCAGCTTATCGTCCATGAATCCCAGGAAGCCGTATTCTTTATGAACGGCCAGGCGCTGGATCTGTTCGGGCCTGGACGCTATACGCTTGAAACGCAGAATATCCCGATGATAAGGAAGCTGCTAAACAAGCAGACCAATGACCAGACTCCCTTCCATTGCGAGGTCTACTTCATAAACAAAACGGAGCAGATGTCAATAAAGTGGGGTACTGACAGTTATGTCGAGTTTATGGATCCAAGGAAAAACTATCCCCTGAAGTTCGGCGCATCGGGCGAGATGTCTCTCAGGGTTTCGGACTCAAGAAAGCTTCTTGTCAAACTTGTCGGAACCGAGAGTTCACTTGATCAGGCCGGGTTGACGCAGAAGTTCCGCGCTTTCCTTATGGTGAAGGTAAAGCCCTATCTTGCCCAGGTAATGCAGAAAAGCGAGTTTTCCATCTTCGAGATTGATTCGCATCTGGGTGAGCTTTCCGAGGCCTTGCACAAGCAGCTTATTCCCGATTTTGCCGATTATGGGCTTTCTCTTGAGCGCTTTTTCGTTACAACCATAAAAAGGCCGGATGGGGACAAGGGGTTCGAAGTATACAAGGATCTGCAAATCCGCCAGTACGCCGATGTAGCAAATGCGTTGCTGAAGCAGCAGGTCGACATAATCAATCAGCAGACAAACGCCCAGAAAACCATTATCGAATCCGCCGCAATTGCCAAAAAGCGGGAGCAGGAAGGGTACTCATACGTAACTGAGCGGATGTATGATGTGGCCGAAAAAGTTGCCCAGAATGAAGGAATCGGGAACTTCTCCAGCGCCGGCATAGGCATTGGGATGATGGGCGGTGTCGCCGGAGGAATGGGAGCCGTTGTGGCCGGAATGGCTACCAGCGCCCTTGATCCGATCATGTCCCAGTCTGCAGCGAACCAGAGCAATATTCCGAATCCCGCCGGGGCAGGTGTTCCACCAACCATAGATCTGAAGCCTGAAGAGCCCTCGCCTGCAAGCAAAACGGCGGATCCCGACGATGATATGGCTGTATTCAGGCAAAAGCTCGAAAAGCTGAAGATGATGAAAGAGATGGGAATCATATCCGACGAGGAATTCAACGAGGAAAAGAAAAAGCTTTTAAGCAGCCTGTAATGGCTGCAAGGCAATAAAGATCAGGAGGACTCATATGAACAGCTCAAAAAGCAAGGGATTATCTTTCACGGCGGCGATCATCATCCTGGCCGTTTTCAACCTGGTCGCTTTCCTGCTCCCATTTGCCAAAGCGGGAATGTTCTGGATAGGATACTTGTTTACGACGGTGGCTATCCTGTTGACAGCCTTTGTCAGTCATCGCGTGCTTGGGCGCGAAGGGATGAAAAGCAAGTTTTACGGCTGGCCTCTCGTTTCTGTCGCATGGATCTATTTTATAGTCCAGCTTATAGTTGGCTTTATCGAGATGATCCTGTCATTTGTTCCGATACAATACGGAATCCTGATAAATGCGATCCTGCTGG
>JAAXZX010000050.1 GCA_012719645.1 Clostridiaceae bacterium | reverse complement strand
CAAATAAAAAGGGCATCCTGTGTGTTTCAGGATGCCCGCCTGTTATACCTCTTTATCAGCCAACCTCATCCATGTTGTCCTGGTCGTTCTGGACATTCTGATCATCGAGGATCTCCAGTTCAATCTCCCGGTATCTCGACATGCCGGTTCCGGCAGGGATGAGCTTGCCGATGATGATGTTTTCCTTGAGCCCGATCAGCGGGTCAACCTTGCCCTTTATGGCCGCTTCGGTAAGGACGCGAGTGGTTTCCTGGAACGACGCGGCGGAAAGGAATGATTCGGTGGCAAGGGATGCCTTGGTAATACCCAGGAGCGCCCTCTTTCCGGTGGCAGGCCTCAGGCCTTTTCCCTCGGCCTCCTTGTTCTTGCTTTCAAACTCGAACATATCCACCAGGCTTCCGGGCAGCATATCGGTATCGCCGGCCTCGTCGATCTTGACCTTCCTGAGCATCTGCCTGACAATGACCTCGATATGCTTGTCATTGATGTCAACGCCCTGGAGTCGATAAACCTTCTGGACTTCCTGGAGCAGGTAGGACTGAACTGCCGGAACCCCTTTGATCTTGAGGATGTCATGGGGATTGACAGAGCCTTCTGTCAGCTCGTCGCCGGCTTCAATCACATCTCCGTCCGCCACCTTGATGCTGGAGCCATAGGGTATCAGATAGGTCTTGGCTTCCCCGGTTTCGTTGTTTACTACTTCTATTTCACGCTTCTTCTTGGTGTCCTTTATCCTGACTGTACCGGATATTTCGGATACTATGGCAAGGCCCTTGGGTTTGCGGGCTTCAAAGAGTTCCTCAACACGCGGCAGACCCTGGGTAATATCGTCCCCGGCAACACCACCGGTATGGAACGTACGCATGGTAAGCTGGGTACCAGGCTCACCGATGGACTGGGCCGCAATAAATCCAACCGCTTCACCCACATTGCTCTCCTCGCCCACGGCCAGGTTGATGCCATAGCAGCGTGCGCAGACACCGATCTTGGAACGGCAGGAGAGGATTGAACGGATCTTCGCTTTCTTTATACCGGCGTTCTCCACCTTCTCGGCCATGTCTTCTGTGATCAGGTCGCCGGCCTTTACGAGAACCTCTCCGGTTGCGGGATTGACTATGTCTTCCAGGGCATACCGTCCGGTCAGGCGTTCCGCCAGGGACTCGATAGACTTGCCGCTGGCTATAATGGCCTGTACCTCAATGCCTTCGGTGGTTCCGCAGTCTTCTTCGCGTATGATAACATCCTGCGCCACATCAACAAGACGGCGGGTCAGGTAACCGGAGTCGGCAGTTCTCAGGGCTGTGTCGGCAAGACCCTTTCTTGCGCCGTGGGTGGAGATGAAGTACTCCAGAACATTGAGCCCTTCACGGAAGTTCGACCGGATGGGGATCTCAATGGTTTCACCCGACGTATCTGCCATCAGGCCGCGCATACCCGCCAGCTGACGGATCTGGTTGATGTTACCGCGGGCGCCCGACTGGGACATCATGTATACGGGATTGAAGCGATCCAGAGTATTTACCAGGGCGTTCTTGATATCCTCGGTAGTCTTGCTCCAGGCCGTGATAATGGCGCGCTTCCTCTCTTCCTTGTTGTAAAGTCCGTTCCGGTAGTGCCTTTCTATTTCCTCAACCTTCCTGTCGGTTTCTTCGAGATAACGCTGCTTGACCTCCGGGATAACCATATCGGTAATACCGATGGTCACGGCGCCCCTTGTGGAGTACTGGAACCCCAGGGCCTTGATCCTGTCAAGCACGATGGCGGTCTGGTGGGTTCCGTTCACCTTGATGCAGCGGTCTATTATCTTGCCCAGTTCCTTTTTACCTGTAACAAAGTCGATCTCATAATCAAACATGGTTTCTGGGTTTGTCCTGTCCACAAAGCCGAGGTTCTGCGGAACTGCGCTGTTGAATATGATCTTGCCCACCGTGGTGTTGATAATCTTTGATTTTTTAACACCGTCTATCTCCAGGGTCCTTCTGACCTTAATCCTGGCATGGAGGCTCACAAACCCGTTCTGATAGGCCATCAGCGCCTCTTCCGGCGAAGCGAAGATCTTACCCTCGCCGATAACGCCGTTGAGCGCATTGCCGTTCTCGTCCTTCTTTGCCTCTTTCTCCATGGTCAGGTAATAGGTTCCCAATACCATATCCTGTGTAGGAACGGTAACGGGCTTCCCATCCTGGGGCTTTAACAGGTTGTTGGCAGACAGCATCAGGAACCGGGCTTCAGCCTGCGCTTCGGCTGACAGCGGCACATGGACGGCCATCTGGTCCCCGTCAAAGTCGGCGTTGTACGCGGTACAAACCAGAGGATGAAGTTTGATGGCACGGCCTTCCACCAGCACAGGCTCAAAGGCCTGGATACCCAGCCTGTGAAGGGTGGGCGCACGGTTCAGAAGCACGGGATGCTCCTTGATAACTTCTTCAAGTACGTCCCAGACCTCGGTTTTAACGCGCTCCACCATTCTCTTCGCGCTCTTGATATTATGAGCCAGGCCCTTTTCCACCAGTTTCTTCATGACGAAGGGCTTGAAGAGTTCCAGCGCCATCTCCTTGGGAAGACCGCACTGGTATATCTTGAGCTCGGGACCCACAACGATAACCGAACGTCCCGAATAGTCCACGCGCTTACCCAGGAGGTTCTGGCGGAACCGTCCCTGCTTGCCCTTCAGCATGTCCGAAAGAGATTTCAGCGGCCTGTTGCCGGGGCCGGTAACCGGCCTTCCGCGGCGGCCGTTGTCTATCAGCGCGTCCACGGCTTCCTGGAGCATCCTCTTTTCATTCCTCACGATGATTTCGGGAGCGCCAAGGTCCAGGAGCCTCTTTAAGCGGTTGTTGCGGTTGATCACACGGCGGTAGAGGTCGTTCAGGTCGGATGTGGCAAAGCGGCCGCCGTCCAGCTGCACCATGGGCCTGAGTTCCGGCGGGATAACCGGTATGGTGTCCAGGATCATCCACTCGGGCTTATTTCCCGAGGAACGGAAGGCTTCCACCACTTCAAGGCGCTTGATTGCACGCACTTTCTTCTGGCCATTGGAATTCTCCACCTCATCGCGGAGTTCCTTGGACATCTGGTCCAGGTCAAGTGAAGCTAAAAGCTCCTTGATTGCCTCCGCGCCCATTCCGGCACGGAAGTTGTTTCCGAACTTCTCAACGCTCTCCCTGTATTCCTTTTCGGTCAATACCTGTTTCGGGGCGAGGGGCGTAGTGCCGGGATCGATTACAACATAGGCGGCGAAATACAGGACCTTTTCAAGTGCCCTCGGTGACATGTCCAGAAGAAGGCCCATGCGGCTGGGGATCCCCTTGAAATACCAGATGTGGGATACAGGGGCCGCCAGTTCTATATGGCCCATCCTTTCGCGCCTTACCTTGGACCGGGTGACCTCAACGCCGCACCGGTCGCATATGATACCTTTATAGCGAACTCTCTTATATTTGCCGCAGTGACATTCCCAGTCACGGGTGGGGCCGAAGATCCTTTCGCAGAACAGGCCGTCCCGCTCGGGCTTCAATGTCCTGTAGTTGATGGTTTCAGGTTTTTTAACCTCTCCCCTTGACCACTCGCGGATCTTTTCCGGAGAAGCCAGGCCTATTTTTATGGCATCAAAATTGTTAAGTTCAAACATCGCCCGTCACCCTCCTATATATCGTCATCGTCGTCTGAGATCAGATCTCCCGCTCCGAGCAGGTTGGTGACCAGATCCTCGTTAAGTTCATCAGCTTCCTCGAATTCCGCTTCGCTGATGGTGTCGATCTCAAACTCGTCGTCTATAATATCCTTGGTTTCCTCGTCCTCAAAGTCCAGGTAGGACGCGGTGTCATCTTCACGGCCCTCGATGTTGACATCCAGTTCCTCCAGGTCGTCATATACCGATTCCCTGATCTCTATCTCTTCATGCTGATCGCTGAACACCTTGACATCCAGGGCAAGGCTCTGGAGTTCCTTCATCAGGACCTTGAAGGATTCAGGTATACCGGGCTCGGGCACGTTCTCGCCCTTGACAATGGCTTCATAGGTCTTCACGCGGCCGACCACATCGTCGGACTTGACCGTGAGGACTTCCTGGAGCGAATATGCCGCACCGTAAGCGGCAAGGGCCCATACTTCCATTTCGCCGAAGCGCTGGCCGCCGAACTGCGCCTTGCCTCCCAGGGGCTGCTGTGTAACCAGGGAGTAAGGCCCGGTTGAACGGGCATGGATCTTGTCATCGACGAGGTGGGCCAGTTTCAGGAAGTACATGTATCCGACCGTGACCCTGTTGTCAAAGGGCTCGCCGGTGCGGCCGTCAAAGAGCACGGTTTTGCCGTCCTCGGGAAGGCCTGCGCGCTTCAATGTTTCAAAAATGTCCTGCTCGTTGGCGCCGTCGAATACGGGCGTAGCGATCTTCCACCCCAGGGCCTTGGCCGCGTAACCCAGGTGGGTCTCAAGGACCTGCCCGATATTCATACGGGACGGAACGCCCAGGGGGTTAAGGACTATCTGGAGCGGTGTGCCGTCAGGCAGGAAGGGCATATCCTCAATGGGAAGCACCCTGGATATAACGCCCTTGTTTCCGTGGCGTCCTGCCATCTTGTCGCCCACCGATATCTTTCTCTTCTGAGCAACATAGACGCGAACCAGCTGGTTGACTCCCGGCGGCAGTTCATCGCCGTTTTCACGGGAGAACACCTTGACATCCACGACGATACCCGATTCTCCGTGGGGCACCCTCAGCGAGGTGTCGCGGACTTCCCTGGCCTTCTCGCCGAAAATCGCCCTGAGCAGCCGCTCTTCAGCAGTCAGCTCGGTTTCGCCTTTCGGTGTGACCTTGCCGACCAGGATATCGCCGGAGCGAACCTCCGCGCCAATGCGGATTATACCCCTCTCATCGAGGTCCTTGAGGGAATCCTCGCCAACGTTGGGGATATCGCGGGTGATCTCTTCGGGACCAAGCTTGGTATCACGGGATTCCGATTCATATTCCTCTATGTGAATGGATGTGTAGACATCGTCCCGGACAAGCTCTTCGCTTATCAGGATCGCGTCCTCGTAATTGTAGCCCTCCCAGGCCATGAACCCTACAAGGACGTTCTTGCCGAGGGCGATCTCGCCGTTGTCGGTGGACGGACCGTCGGCAATCACATCCCCCTCTTCAATCCTTTCGCCCTTCCTGACGATGGGGCGCTGGTTGATGCAGGTGCCCTGGTTGGATCGCTGGTATTTAAGAAGTTTATAGTAATCCTTGGCGCCTGAATCGGTACGGATGACAATTTCGCTCGCCGTAACCTTTTCCACTACGCCGGAGTTCTTTGCAATAACGCAGACCCCCGAATCCCTGGCTGCCCTGTACTCGATGCCGGTGGCGATGATGGGAGCCTCGGGCTTGATCAGCGGAACAGCCTGGCGCTGCATGTTGGATCCCATGAGGGCGCGGTTCGCGTCGTCGTTCTCCAGGAACGGGATCATTGCCGTGGCTACCGAAACAAGCTGTTTCGGTGATACGTCCATGTACTCGACCTTTGCGGGGTCAACTTCTATGATCTGGTCCTGGTAACGGCAACCGACGCGCTTGTTGATAAAATGGCCTTCCTCATCCAACGGTTCGTTGGCGCCGGCTATGATGTACGGATCTTCCTCATCTGCGGTCATGTATTCTGTCTGGTCGGTGACCCTTCCATCCACTACTTTCCTGTATGGGGTTTCTATGAACCCGTATTCATTGATGCGGGCATATGTGCTCAAGGAACCGATGAGGCCGATATTCGGACCTTCAGGGGTCTCAATGGGGCACATGCGTCCGTAGTGAGAATGGTGGACGTCGCGCACTTCAAAGCTCGCACGGTCACGGGACAGACCGCCGGGTCCAAGGGCGCTCAGGCGGCGCTTGTGGGTAAGCTCTGCCAGCGGGTTGGTCTGGTCCATGAACTGGGACAACTGGCTGGACCCAAAGAATTCCTTTATGGCCGCGGCAACCGGACGGATATTTATGAGCGCCTGGGGTGTGGCCGCGTCGATATCCTGGATGGTCATCCTCTCACGGACAACCCTTTCCATGCGGGCAAGGCCGATGCGGAACTGGTTCTGCAGGAGCTCTCCCACGGAACGCAGACGCCTGTTGCCCAGGTGGTCGATATCGTCAATGCGGCCAATGCCATGGTCCAGGTTAAAAAGATAGCTGACCGTGGCGATTATGTCTTCCTTTGTGATGTGCCTGGGCATCAGGTTATCCCTGTTCTCCCTGAGTACAGCTATGAGTTCTTCCTCTTTTGCCTTCTTGTATTCCTTCAGGATGGCCATGAGCACGTCATACCGGACCTTTTCGGTGATGCCTGCCCTGGCGGGATCAAAACTGATGTAACCGGCAATATCGACGGTCAGGTTACCCACAACCTTCACCGGCTTGCCGTCAATATCCAAATGTACCACGTTGGTTCCGGAGTTCTGTATTTTCCATGCCTTTTCCTCGGTGATCTCTTCCCCGGCCTTGACAATAACCTTTCCCGTATTGTTATCCTTGATATCCTCGGCGGATATCATGTTCCTGATACGGTTGGCAAGGGAAAGCTTCTTATTGAACTTGTAGCGTCCGACATTGGAAAGGTCGTAGCGCCTGGAGTCGAAAAACAGGTTGTTGATAAGGGTGCTGGCGCTTTCCTCGGTAGGCGGCTCTCCGGGACGGAGACGCTTGTACACCTCGAAAAGGCCCTCTTCCCTGCTCTTGGTGCTGTCCTTGGAGATAGTGGCCAGAAGCTTGGACTCCTCGCCGAAGAGATTGAGTATCTCCGCGTCGGTGCCATACCCAAGGGCGCGCAGGAATTGCGTTATGGGAAGCTTCCTGGTCCTGTCTATGCGTACATAGACCACCTCTGCGGAATCGGTCTCATATTCGAGCCATGCACCGCGGTATGGGATGACCGTGCTTGAAAACAGGTTATTACCCGCCTTATCCTTCTCCCTTGCATAATAAACGCCCGGCGAGCGGACAAGCTGGCTGACGATGACACGTTCGGCCCCGTTTATGACAAATGTGCCGGTTTCGGTCATCAACGGGAAATCTCCCATGAATATTTCCTGTTCCTTGACCTCGCCCGTTTCCTTGTTGATCAGGCGGACCTTGACCTTCAGGGGGGCGCAGTAGGTAGCATCCCTTTCCTTGCATTCCTCGACGGAATACTTGATGTTGTCGGCCTCAAGGGAGTAGTCAATGAACTCCATGATAAGATTTCCGGTATAGTCTGTTATGGGAGATACATCCCTCAATACCTCCCGGAGTCCTTCCTCAAGAAAATACCTGTATGAATTTTTCTGAACCTCAATCAGGTTGGGCATATCAAGAACTTCTTTGATTCTGGCATAACTCATGCGTGAAGTTCTGCCGCATTTGACCGGATGAACCATCAATATCACCTCATAGGCCTCATGTAATAAGTCAAAAAAAACATAAAAATATAGAGGGGGAAAGATTAATCTGTACCAGCGGCTGATCCGCGGGTTATCCCGCAGGGGGCCGGCTGGTTAGAAAATGCGCGCGAATAATACACTCCAAACTATCATTCTCCCGATCTATATTTTTAGTATCAAAAAGATTATTGACATGTATTGTACTGTTCATACAATTGTGCTATACTAAGGGCAGTAACGTTGTTGTCATTATGCACAACAGACGAATACAATACGTCATCATATAACAATGCAGTTAATAATTCTAACACAGTATGAAATCAATGTCAATATAATGCCATTGATTTTTTTCGCGGAAAATACAAGCCATGCGCTGCCTGAAACCATTATCAGGCGCGCTTTTTTAATGATATCGCCCCTCTGTTTATCGCTCCAGGATCCGTATCTCAAACCGGTCAAAATGCACGGGGTTGAAAAACTGGTCAGCGTTGAATGAAGTCCTCCTGAACCTGACATATTCCCGCGTGTTTTTGGAAAGCCAGATGGGTACTTCTATGGCAAGCTGCCCGCATACCTCCAGAAGGCATTTTTCCAGGCGGTCCTGGTATGTGCCCTCGGCGTCATCCACTTCAACTACCTTTTCATCAAGGACCGACGGTCCTTTGTACAGCCTGCCTGCCAACCTCATCCTGAAACCCTCCCACGGGCTTTATTCTCGAAACATCCCGGCGCCGCTGTTAGCGTGGCCGGCATGGGGGATCCTCACCTAGTAAAACACCTCCACAAGGTACAACCCTTCGGGTGGGGCTGTCATCCCAAGAGTGTTCCTTTCCCCTGTCTCAAAAGCCTCCAATATCACTTCGGGCGGAAAGCGCCCGCGTCCGATATCAATCATTGTGCCTGTCATGATCCTGACCATATTGTACAGAAAGGCGTCGCCAATGGTGTCATAACGCAGCACTTCGTTGCCGAACTGCCATGACGAATGGGCTATGGTCCTTGTAAATGTTTTGTTCTGGTGTCCCGAAGCGCAGAATGCCCGGAAATTATGGGTCCCCATGAAATACCGGGCTGCTTTCTCCATCGCTTCGAAATCGAGCCTGTCCCTGACATGCCAGGCGCGGGTTTCCCATAACGGGGAGCGTTGGGCCCTGTTCAGAACCAGGTAGCAGTAATGCTTCCCTTTTGCCGAGAAACGGGGATGGAAATCCGGGTCAGCCTGCTCCGAGCGCAGCACGCAGATGCCGGGAGGCAGTATGCTGTTGAGAGCGGGGGCAAACTTTTCAGCGGGAATGGAAGACTCGGTTTTAAAGCTGGCTACCTGACCCAGGGCATGGACACCGGCATCGGTCCTGCCGGCGCCGTCGGGAATGACCGACTCCCCTGTAAGCTTCTTTATGGCCGTGGCGAGTTCCTGCTGGACCGAGTTGGCATTGGCCTGGAACTGCCATCCATGGTATTTTGAACCGTCATATTCCAAAACAAGCTTGATGTTTCTCATCAGCAAGCGTTCTCTCCCCGGAATCATTCATGATATGCGCCGTACAAGGGCATCAGACCTTCGATATTAAGGCCGCCCCTACGATTCCGGCATCATTGCCCAGCTGTGCCGCCACGATACGCGTGTTCTCCACTCCATGGGCGCCATATGACTTGCCCCTGACCTTTTCCCTCAGGGGTGCAAGAAGGTTTTCGCCCTCTTTTGAAACTCCGCCTCCCAATACAACAACATTGGGCTGGAAGATATTGATCATGTTAGCCAGGCCTTCTGCAAGCATTTCAATATATTGGTCCACGACCTTTATTGCGGTTTCATCACCAAGGCGTGCGGCGTCAAAGGCGGTCTTGGCCGTAATCCTGCCTGAATTCTCCTCCGCCAGCCTGTTTATTATGGACTTGGGATTTTCAGCTGCTGCCTGTATAGTCTGGCGGATCAGCGCCGTGGCGGAGGAATAGGCCTCCCAGCAGCCTTTTCTGCCACAGGTGCAGTCCTCGCCGCCCATATGGATCACAACGTGCCCCAGTTCGCCGCCGGCGCCGTTGAAACCTGTATACAGCTTATTGTCAATGATTACCCCGCCGCCTATGCCGGTTCCTATGGTGATAACCACAGCATACGGCTCATTCTTTGCCGCGCCGGCCACACACTCGGCGATCGCGGCGCAGTTGGCGTCGTTTTCAAGATAGACCGGCAGGTTGAACCGCTTCTGCATGAGCTCCCGGATGGGCACATTCCGGAAACCAAGATTGTTGTTATAGATTATAACTCCATTCTTTCTGTCGGGTATCCCGGGGCTTCCTATGCCTATTGAATGCAGTTCGGCTTCGTTGATGCCCGCATCCTTAATCAGGTTTTCAACCAGGGAGCACATATCCGCCACAATCTCTTCAGAAGCCCGGGTCCTTCCGGTAGGAACGCTGCATTTCTTTATGATGCTGCCTTCCTCGTCCACAATGCCCGCGGCAATATTTGTTCCCCCTAAATCAATCCCTATATAATACATGGAACACCCTCCCGGAATATAGGCCGTCCGCGGCCAGGATGCAATGGAATCGGCCATCCCATAACATGATGGATACGCGCTTCATTATGCCTGCCTTGTTCCGGCCGCCTCACGCCGAATCATGGCTGTAATCGGATGAATGCCCGAGCTGAAGACTTCTGCCCAGGAAGTTTTAATTAATTATATGATATAATGTGGGTAGGGTCAATAAACGGTTACAGAGCGAACAAAGAGGGGACAAGCCATGATAACGGGAAAAAAAGTGATACTGAGGACCGTCAATCCTGAGGAACTGGACTACCTGTACCGGTTGATAACTGATATCAATAAAAAAGGACCATACTGGCATCTCAATATACCTCCCCTGAACAAATTCCGGGATGAATACAGGGAAACCGGCTTCTGGTCCCGGGATGAAGGGCGCATGCTGATCCTTTCCCACGACGGGGACTATGTTGGGGAAATCCTCTATTTCAAGGGACTGGATTACCAGTCCGGGTACGAGGTTGGCTACGAACTGTTTGATGAAAAGCACGGCGGCAAGGGCTACATGACTGAAGCCCTCATGCTGTTCTGCGCCTACATGTTCGCGGTCTGGCCCATCAACAGGATCCAGGTAAATGTCATGAGCGGGAACACTGCCAGCATCCGTGTGGTTGAAAAATGCGGATTTACCTATGAAGGGACAATGCGGCAGGCTACTTTCCACAATGGCGTTTACCATGATCTGAATCTTTATTCCATCCTGAGGGACGAATGCCCTTCATTGGATTCCCTGCTGCCTGAAAACAGCCAGTCCTGACCGCCTGTTCCAATCCGGCTTCCGGCATGCGGTATCATATGGCGCGCCGGACGCAATAGCCTACGGAATTGGCCTGCTCCTTTTGCTGAATGATCTTCTCCCGGCATGGATAAACTAATCCTGCATTTCCCGCAACGGAGGTCATTCAGGTGGAACACATCCTGTCTTTAATATTAAGAACCTTTCTGCTATACCTCGTAGTTATCGTCAGCATGAGGCTTATGGGCAAAAGGCAGATAGGGCAGCTGCAGCCCTTCGAGTTCGCCGTGGCCATCATGATATCAGAGCTTGCGGCGCTGCCACTGACCGAAAGCGACAGGAAGCTTCATCATGCCATCATACCCATTGCGGTCCTGGTTGTCTGTCAGCTCCTGATCTCCCTGATTTCCATCAGAAGTGTACGGCTGCGGGGATATATATGCGGCAAGCCCGCTATCCTGGTCCGGAACGGCAGGATGCTCGAAAAGAACATGCGAAAGGAAATGTGCACCATTAACGAACTGCTGGAACAGCTCAGGCTCCAGAATGTCCAGAATGTAAATGATGTGGAGTACGCGGTCCTGGAAACCAACGGCCAGCTGAGCGTTATCCTCAAATCGCAGAAACGCCCTGTCACACCCGAAGACCTGAATATCGACACAAAATACGAAGGTTATACTATTGATCTGATCATTGACGGCAGGCTCATGGACAGGACCATGAAAAGTATGAACATCAGCAGGGAATGGCTTGATCAGCAGTTGAGGGAGAAGGGCGTCACGGATTACAGGATGGTTTTCTACGCCTCGGTGGATTCGTCGGGAAACCTGTTTGTGCAAAAGAAAGGCGAATGCCTTGAATAATAGCGCCCTTAAGGCGCTTTTTCCGGTTATCTTCCACCTGAAAGGAGATACTCGGCTATTTTATTCAGTATCTCCAGTTCCAGCTTCTTGGAATTGATCTGAGGAAGGACACGCTGCACCTCCTCAGGGTAATGTATGACAACCCTTGGAGGCTTCCTTAAAACCTCAACCTCCGCATTCCTGAAAGAAACATTTTCGTCCCTGTAGCTCACCAGGACTTTAAAAACAGGATCCAGACTTTTTTCCCTGACAACGCTCACAGAAATATACATAATAACGTACCGTCCCCCGAAACAGTTACTGCCTTATGAATCCCGCTTAATTCCTGTATGTTTTATATCATATACTTTTTTAAACGATAATACAACCGTATGTTTTTTAGTACATAAGATGCAGCAGCCGGTTCACCGGGAACACATGCGGAACCGCAGCCCGAAAGGACGGCAGGTGCATTGCAGACGCCTGGTCTGGCGTGGCCTTCCTACCACAGCCAGAACCGCGGCCCGAACAGGAGGATGAGGAACAGGATCCCTGCAAGGCTTGCCTTCAGATCCAGCATAGTAAACCGGATCTGCTTGAGCCTGGTTCTGCCCTTGCTTCCGCGATAACATCTTGCTTCCATGGCCTCCGCAAGTTCGTCGGCACGCTTGAAAGCGCTGACAAACAGCGGGACCAGCACAGGGATAAAGCTTTTTACCCTTTTCAACAGGTTCCCCGTATCGAAGTCCGCCCCCCTTGACGCCTGGGCTTTCATAATCCTGTCTGTTTCCTCCATCAGGGTGGGAATAAACCGGAGGGCTATGGACATCATCATGGCTATCTCATGGGCCGGAACGCCTATGCGTTCCAGGGGCTTCATCATCCGCTCTATCCCGTCGGTCATGGCCATGGGTGTTGTTGTCAGGGTCATGAGCGATGCCGCCACAACAAGCATTACCAGCCTGAAGAACAGCATCACCGCCGAAATAAGCCCCTCATAGGTAATGGCCACGGGTCCGATCTTCACCAATGGCGTGCCCTTAACGAAGAAAATGTTCAGGATGGCGGTTATGGCCAGGATCAGTACCAGGGGTTTTAAACCCTTCAGAGACTGCTTGACGGGGATGCCGCTGATAATCAGCAGAATGGCGATAAATGCACCCATGATCACATATTCCTGCCATGTGTTTATCATGAAAACGGCCACCATCAGCAGGACTGTCCATATGATCTTTGACCTTGGATCAAGCCTGTGCAGCACCGATTCGCCGGGTATATACTGTCCGAGGGTTATATTGCCCATCACTGGAACATCCCCCCTTCGTCATGCCCCTGTCCAGGTGCAGTCCCAGCCATCTCCCTTACAGCCTCGGGAATGGTCAGGACGTTGTCGCTCACCGGATACCCTGCCCGCGCCAGGTTCCGGAACAGGCGGGTGATTTCGGGGATGCCAAGTCCCAGTTCATGGAGCCGCTCCCCATGGCTGAATACCCTGCGTGGGGTATCCAGCATCTCAAGCCTGCCCTTGTTCAGTACAGCCACACGGTCGCAATAGGCGGCTACTTGGTCCATATTGTGGGATATGATCAAAATGGTGGTTCCATTTGCTTTGTTGAGACGGGTTAAAAAGGAGAACACCTCTTCGCTGCCCTGGGGATCAAGCCCGGCGGTCGGCTCATCCAGCACGAGGATCTTTGGTTCCATCGCAAGGACGCCCGCTATGGCGACCCTCCTCTTCTGACCGCCGGAAAGCTCAAAAGGCGATTTTTCCAGGAGTTCCTCGGAAAGGCCCAGGATCTTGAGGACGCGCTTTACGCGTTCCTGTATCTCCTCCACGGACAGCCCCATTCTTGTCGGGCCGAATATAATGTCCTTGTAAACCGTTTCTTCAAACAACTGGTGCTCAGGATACTGGAAGATGAGGCCGACCTTCTGGCGCAGTTCCTTCAGGGTCTTCTTGCCGCATTCCAGGCCATCCACTTCCACGCTCCCGGAAGTGGGTTTAAGGAGCCCGTTCAGGTGCTGGACCAGCGTGGATTTGCCCGAGCCGGTATGGCCTATTATACCCAGTATCTCCCCCTTCATGATGTCCATGCTGACGTTGTCCAGGGCCTTCTTTTCAAAGGTGGTCCCGGGCATATAGACATGGGTCAGGTCCCTTATGCGAACAATGACTTCACTGGGCGCTCCTGCCCCGGCTGTATCATCGGGGGCGCCCCGGGTTTTCCTCCTTTTGTCCAGCACCGCTTTCAGGCTCTCTTCAGCCTCTTCGACGGTAAGAACCGGACCCTCAAGGGCAAAACCCTTTGATTTCAGTTCATGCATAAGCTGTGTAACACTGGGTACATTGAGCCCAACCTTCTTCAGTTCATCCACCCGTGCAAAGATTTCCCGGGGCGTGCCATCCATGACAATCCGGCCATTGTCCATGACCATCACCCGGTCGGCATCAACAGCCTCTTCCATGTGGTGGGTGATAAGTATAATGGTGATTTTCCTGTCCCTGTTGAGGGTCCGGACAAGGTTCAGGACCTCTTTCCGGCCTTTTGGATCAAGCATTGACGTGGATTCATCCAGCACGATGCATTTAGGCTCCATGGCCAGTATGCCGGCTATTGCCACACGTTGCTTCTGGCCTCCCGAAAGCATATGTGGAGAATGCCGCATATGCTCCTCCATGCCCACATACCTCGCGGCGTCAATAATGCGCTTCCTTATCTCGGCCGGGTCCACCCCCAGGTTCTCTGGTCCGAAGGCCAGGTCCTCCTCAACGGTGGTGGCAACAATCTGATTGTCGGGATTCTGAAAGACCATCCCAAGCGTCTTCCTGATCTCCCAAACCATCTCGCCTTTGGACGTGTCCATGCCCTCCACCCATACGGTACCCCGGGTGGGAAGCAAAAGGGCATTCATCAGCCGGGCCATGGTGGACTTGCCCGAACCGTTCCTTCCAAGAACCGCGACAAACTCACCCTCGCGGATAATTTCGTCAATGCCGTTAATGGCCCTTGTTGCGGGCTGGTCCGCGGACTGAGACCGGTATTCAAAATAGACGTCTTTGAATTCTATCATCTTAATCCCCTGATCCGTGAAGCTGTCCCGGGTTTTGAAATACTATGACAGAATCACGCCGGCATGTAAAAGAATAAATGGAGAACGGAATACCTGCCCGCTCTCCATCTCGTAAGCTGAATAGTATTGAACAGTGTTTATACCAGCTCCAGCACAACCATTTCCGCGCCGTCGCCTCTCCTTGGGCCGAGTTTGTAGATGCGGGTATATCCGCCTTTCTTTTCCTTGTATTTCGGAGCTATCTCATCAAACAGCTTGTTGGTAAGGCTTATGCTTTTACCCTTCTCGTCCTTGACCCTGTAAACCCAGTTCATGACCAGCCTTCTTGCGGCAAGCCTTGAGGGGGCGTCAACAGTCTTCAGAACTTTCTTCTTTTCCCTCTCAACAACCTCATACTTGTTGCCGTTCTTGCTGGTCACGGTCTTCAGCATCTTGCGGCCTTTGCTGTCAACAACGGGAACGCTTACAACCACATTCTTGGATGTGAAATTATCACATTCCCTGACAGCGATGGTAATGAGCTTTTCAGCAATTTCCCTGACTTCCTTCGCTCTCGCTTCGGTTGTCTCTATCCTCCCGTGCTGGATCAGAGAGGTCACCAGGCCCTTCAGCAATGCTTTGCGCTGATCTGTGGGCCTTCCTAATTTCCTATGTCCAGGCATTTCAATTTCCCTCCCAGTAACTCGTTAATCTTCGGATTGAGCAAGTTTCAAGTCGAGGGCATCCAGTTTGGAAACCACCTCTTCAAGTGATTTGCGCCCTAAGTTCCTGACCTTCATCATCTCTTCCTCGGTCTTGCTGATAAGATCCTCAACTGTATTGATACCGGCTCTCTTCAGGCAATTGTATGACCTTACCGAGAGATCCAGCTCCTCGATGGTCATCTCAAGGATCTTGTCCCTTTCGGGTTCGCCCTTTTCAACGAGGATTTCAGCGTTCTTTGCCCTGTCGGTCAGGTTAATGAACAGGTTCAGATGGTCGCTCAGTATCTTGGCCCCGAGGCTGATTGCCTCATCCGGAGCGATGGAACCGTCGGTCCAAACCTCGAAACTCAGCTTGTCATAGTCGGTAATCTGTCCGACACGTGTATTCTCAACGGTATAATTGACCTTTCTTACAGGCGTATAGATGGAGTCAACGGGTATGATGCCGATGGGCTGATTGGGCAGCTTGTTCCTCTCGGCCGGGACATATCCCCTGCCATGGTTCACATTGATCTCCATAAAGAACCTGTTCGTGCCGCTCACTGTGGCGATATGCAGATCCGGATTCAGGATCTCAACATCGGAATCCGGCTTGATGTCAGACGCCTTGATCTCGCCCTCGCCCTCAAAGTCGATATAAAGGGTTTTAGGCCCCTCGCAGTGGAGCTTGAACCGGAGTTCCTTGATATTAAGGATGATCTCGGTCATATCCTCCACCACTCCGGGTATGGTGGTAAACTCATGCAGTACGCCGTCAATCTTAATGGACGTAACGGCAACTCCCGGAAGAGATGAAAGAAGTATCCTCCTCAACGAATTCCCGAGTGTAATGCCGTAACCTCTTTCAAGCGGCTCTACGACAAACTTCCCGTAAGTATTGTCTTCCGCGCTGTCCACACATTCAATCCTTGGCTTTTCAATTTCGATCATTGATCCACCCTCCTTGGGTTATTGGATTTATGGGCACAAGAGGTAACGGCTTACTTCGAGTACAACTCTACGATCAAGTGCTCCTGCACCTGGAGATCGATATCCTCCCTTGCAGGCAGTGCCGCGACTTTACCCGTAAGATTCTCCTGATCTACTTCAAGCCAGTTTGGTACAATCTTGGCGCCGGTAACATCAAGGATCTCCTTGAACCTCTCCAGCTTCTTGCTTTTTTCCTTGACGCTGATGGTATCATTCACCTTTACAAGGTACGACGGAATGTTCACGCGTTTCCCGTTAACCTCGAAATGACCGTGTCTCACAAGCTGACGGGCTTCGGCGCGGGTTGTCGCAAACCCCATCCTGTAAACCACGTTATCCAGCCTGGATTCCAATATCTGCAGCAGAAGTTCGCCGGTGATGCCCTTCTTGCGTGCAGCCATCTCAAAATACTTCTTGAACTGGCTTTCAAGAAGTCCATAGAACCTTTTTGCCTTCTGCTTCTCACGAAGCTGTACACCATATTCTGAAAGCTTTTTCCTTTGCGCGCCGTGCTGACCGGGGGCATAAGTCCGCCTGGTAACCGCACATTTATTTCCATAACATCTCTCGCCCTTCAGAAAGAGCTTCTGACCTTCCCTTCTGCAGAGCCTGCAAGATGCACCGGTATATCTCGCCATTGATCGCTACACCTCCATTAAACCCTTCTTCTTTTAGGCGGCCTGCAGCCATTATGGGGGATCGGGGTTACGTCCTTGATGGAGTTCACCTCAAGCCCGGCTGCCTGGAGCGCCCGGATAGCAGCCTCGCGGCCTGCACCAGGTCCCTTTACATAAACCGAAACCGTTTTCATGCCATGTTCCATGGCTGCCTTTGCTGCCGCTTCAGCCGCCTGCTGGGCTGCAAAGGGGGTGCTCTTCTTGGAGCCCCTGAAACCAAGTCCGCCGGCGCTTGCCCAGGAAATGGCATTGCCCTGTACATCGGTTATGGTTACTATCGTATTGTTAAAAGAGGAACGGATATGCGCGCAGCCGCGCTCAATATTCTTCTTTTCCTTCCTCTTCCTTGTTCTCCTGATAACTTTTGCTGCCATCTTTATACATCTACCTCCCGATTACTTCTTCTTATTGGCAATGGTCTTCCTGGGACCCTTCCTGGTCCTGGCGTTAGTCTTCGTCCTCTGGCCGCGGACCGGCAGACCCATTCTATGCCTTATCCCGCGATAACACCTGATTTCAACAAGACGCTTTATATTGAGCGCAATTTCCCTTCTCAGGTCACCTTCAACGGTATATTCCTTTTCAATGGTTTCGCGGAGTTTGCTGATTTCATCGTCCGTCAAATCGCGCACGCGTGTGTCGGGGTTCACGCCTGTTTTCCTGAGAATCTCCCGGGAGCGGCTCCTGCCTATCCCGAAGATATACGTCAGGCCGATTTCAACTCTTTTTTCCCTTGGCAAGTCAACACCTGCTATACGAGCCAAATTACTACACCTCCGAATTGGTTAGCTGTTTTTGTGATTAGTGTTTCGTTTATTTGGGCTTATATATATGATAAAGATCTTTGCATGCTCCCCCGGACATATTGAGACCTGGGGATCAGCCGCCATACAAAAATCATTTTTCCCAAATTTGTACATGCTTAGACCGGCGCCGCTGTCACAGGAAACCGCATCGTCCCGGCCTGTGAACCTTTTGCCGGGTTGGCCGCCGGCGGTCCTGCTTTTTTGGCCGACTGGCAGCCAGGCCCAGACACTGGAGCCTGTGACCGGAATGTGCGGATATTTCCCGCGGTCCCGCGGTTTGCCTGCCCTTGCCATGATGCCTGTACGTCTGTTCAAAATCCTGTTATGAATTGTTACCGGCGTCCGTAAGGCCGCCGGTTGTCAATCCATTAATAATCCCTTATGTCTCAGCCCTGTCTCTGCTTGTGCTTGGGATTGGCACAGATGACCATTACGCGGCCTTTCCTGCGTATGATCTTGCATTTTTCACATATTTTTCTGACCGATGGTTTAACTTTCATTGCTGTTTCCTCCAATCATGCCGGTTCAGGGAATCACGACTTCCCTCTCCATGTAATCCTGCCGCGCGAGAGGTCATATGTGGACATCTCAACGGTAACCTTATCTCCAGGAAGAATGCGAATGTAATTCATTCTGAGTTTTCCGGATATATGGGCGAGTATGACATGCCCATTCTCAAGCTGCACTCTGAACATGGCGTTCGGAAGCGCTTCCACTACCGTACCCTCCAGTTCTATTACATCTTCCTTCGACACTTTAACCCTCCTCGCTCGCAGAATCAGCCGATAAAACCTTCAAATATCCCTGTACTGCCTTTCTCAGATCGTCATCGGTAAGTCTCCTGCGATTAAGAATCGCCTGAGATATCTCTTCCGCTATTTTATTTGTAACCTTCAAATGCTTAAGCTTTTTCTTTTTGGGCTTGCCTGCAGGCCTCAAATCACCGTCCGCAATCAGCACATGGGCGTCATCCGCTATGTCGACAATGATAAAGAGCCTGTCCTTATCCCTGCCGGCCTTGGACCACACGAAGCGCCCTATTACGGAATCCAAGCCATTCACCCCGTTTCTGGACTAAAGCCCAAGTCTATATTGTATATGATCTTTTCTATTTTTTCAATATTCTAATTCAGTTTCAGCAGTTTTAATAAAGGGCGGTAAGTATTTCCGGTCCCCTTGCGGTAACGGCGATGGTATTCTCGTGGTGTGCTGACAGGCTGCCGTCGGCGGTTACCACAGTCCATCCGTCCTCCAGCACGTTTACCTTCCAGGTCCCGGCATTTACCATGGGCTCAATGGCAAGGGTCATACCATTTGTCAGCCTGACCCCCCTGTGCGGGGAGACATAGTTCGGGATCTGCGGTTCCTCATGCATCTCCTGTCCGATGCCGTGGCCCACATAATCCCTGACCACCGAAAAGCCGTTTTCCTCAACATAGCTCTGCACCGCTCTTGAAATATCCCTTATCCGGTTCCCTTCCACCGCCTGGGCCATTCCCCTGTTGAAAGCCTCTTCGGTTACGAGGATCAGTTTCATGGCCTCGGGCGAAACCTTTCCTACCGGGTAAGTACGGGCCGCGTCTCCATGGAAACCGTCCAGTATGGCGCCAATGTCTATGCTGATGATATCGCCTTCCTTGAGGATCCTGTCTCCCGGGATGCCGTGGATCACTTCATTGTTGACCGACGCGCATATGGCTCCCGGGAAATCCATCCCCCCGTAGGGGCATGGAACGCCCTTGAAGGAAGCGATGGCTCCCTTGCTCCTAATTACCTCAGCCGCCACCCTGTCGAGTTCTTTCGTGGTCACACCCGGCGCGATTATTTCCTCCAGCCTTTTATGGGCCAGCATAACAACCTCGCCGGCTTTCTTCATCCTGTCAAGCTCCCTTTGGGATTTGATGCTGATCATGCTCATACCTCGTCCGATTTCCGTCCAAGAGCTGTCATAATATCCTCAAATGCATCTTCTATCGGTTTGTCCCCGTCAACCTCGATGATCAAACCGCGCCGGCTGTAGAAATCGATCAGCGGGCTGGTCTGGTCATGATAGGTCCTGAGGCGGCTTTTCACCGTTTCCTCACGGTCATCGTCCCGGATATAGAGGGGCGATCCGCAGAAGTCGCATATTCCCTCCTTTTTGGGCGGATGGCTGACAATGTGGTAAACCTTCCCGCAGGAGCACATCCTTCGGCCCGACATCCTTTTTACAATCACGGCGTCATCGGCGGTTATGTTTATCACTGCATCTATCCTTTGGTTGCTCTCATCCATCATCTTTTCAAACATCTCAGCCTGAGGAAGGGTCCTGGGAAAGCCGTCCATGATAAATCCATCGCGGCAGTCATCCTTCATCAGTCTGTCTTTGACGATCTCGCAGGTCAAATCATCAGGAACAAGGCCTCCTGATTCGAGAATCCCCGAAACCATTTTGCCAAGCTCTGTCTGTTGCTTGATGTTTGACCTGAAGATGTCGCCCGTTGATATATGGGGAACCTTGAGGGCTTCTGACAGCAGCGCTGCCTGCGTTCCCTTGCCTGCTCCCGGCGGGCCAAGCAGTATAAGTCTCATAGCGAATACCAGCCCCATCCGTCAATATTAGCCCGCGACACAATGCCGCTCATCAGGCGGCAAAAGCGGATGGTACGGCCATCCGCCTTGTACCGCTGTTTTGTTCTAATCCAGAAAACCTTTATAATGCCTCATGATCAGCTGAGATTCAACCGCCTGCATGGTTTCGAGGGCAACACCGACCATGATGAGCACCGATGTACCGCCGAACCATATATTATGAAGACCGGTAATGAACCCAAGCGCAATCGGCAATACGGCAACCACGGCCAGGAAGAAGGCGCCGAACCATGTAACGCGGTTCAGTACTTTTGCTATATAATCCGAGGTAGGCTTACCAGGGCGTATGCCTGGAATAAACCCGCCGTTTTTCCTGATGTTGTTGGCAACCTCCACCGGGTTGAACACTGCTATGGTGTAGAAGAAGGTGAAGAACAGTATGAGCAGTCCATAAACCAGCATGTATACGGGGCTCCTGTTAAATTCTATGAGTGCCCGGAGGAACTTGCTGGTTGTATTTGGCGCCACGAGGCCAACAAGGGTGGGAATTACCGCCAGTATGGACATGGCAAAGATGATGGGGATAACGCCTGCAACATTTACCTTAATGGGTATATGCGTGCTCTGGCCTCCATATATCTTCCTTCCTACCACACGCTTGGCGTACTGGACAGGTATCCTTCTTTCTGCCTGTGTAACCCAGATAACGAACATGATGACGGCAATAAAAACCACAAATATGGCTGCAACTACCAGGATGCCTATGGCAAGCCTTCCTTCAAGGTCATATGCCTTTGCGATGCTGTACAGCGCGCTTGCACCCTGAGGTCCTCTTGAGAGGATGTTGACGAAAATGATCAGGGATATACCGTTTCCTATTCCATATTCATTAATCTGCTCGCCCAGCCACATGATAAAAGCCGTACCGGCTGTAAGGGCAAAGGTGACAGTCAGGAACGAAAGGACACCGGGTTTCTCTATGGCGTTCCTGAACCCGATATACATGAAAGTGGCCTGGAGGAACCCCAGTAATACTGTTCCGTAACGCATCCACTCGGCCAGTTTCTTTCTTCCTTCCTCGCCTTCCTTCTGGAGCCTTTCCAGGGCAGGAATGGCCATGGTTAAAAGCTGTATAATGATTGACGCGGTAATGTACGGGCTGATGTTCATGGCAAAGATACTGGCGTTCTCAAATGCGCCGCCGCCGATGATATTCATGAACCCGAACAATCCGCTCTGCCTCTGCGCCATATCACGCAGCACCGCAGAACTCAGCCCCGGAACAGGGATGTACACGCCCACTCGATATACCATAAGAAGCAGGAAACTTGCCAGGATCTTTTTCCTGAGATCCGGTATCTTCCAGGCGTTTTTGAGTGGGGACAGAAAGTTTTCCATTTATACCACCTCTGCCTTTCCTCCTAAAGCTTGGATCTTTTCGGAAGCTGTTTTTGTAAATCTGGCAGCCTTAACAGTCAGTTTCTTTGTCAGATTGCCATTTCCCAAAATGACGATGCCGTCATTGATCTCCTTGATAATGCCGTTAGCCTTCAGGAGTTCGGCAGTAACCTCGGTGCCGTTCTCAAAGACTTCCAGGTCTGAAAGCTTGACCTCGGTATACACCTTCCTGAATTGAGAGTTGTTGAACCCTCTCTTGGGAATTCTCCTGTACAGAGGCATCTGACCGCCTTCAAAACCCGGTCTTACACCGCCGCCCGACCTTGCCTTCTGGCCTTTTGATCCCCTGCCGGCAGTAAGGCCGTTGCCGGAACCGTAGCCTCTTCCTTTTCTCTTGGGAGCCTTTTTGGGCGCTCCAGGCTTCAAACTATGCAAATACACCGGTTGCACCTCCTTCACACTTCCTCAACACTCACCAGATGTGATATCTTTTCAATCATTCCGCGAATCTGAGGATTGTCCTTCTTTTCCACGGTCTGTCCGAGTCTGCGAAGACCGAGAGCGGCTGCTGTAGCCTTCTGATCCTGTTTTGCCTTTATTGTACTCTTTACGAGAGTAATTTTTAAACTGCCCATTGAAAGCAACCTCCTATCCCCGGATTTCTTCAACGCTCTTACCTCTGAGTTTGGCTACCTTTTCAACGGTCATGAGCTTGGAAAGCCCGTCCATGGTTGCCTTAACCATATTGGTCGGGTTATTGGACCCTAACGACTTGGTGTAAATATCGCGTATCCCCGCAAGCTCCAGCACGGCTCTTACAGGTCCGCCTGCGATAACACCGGTACCTGCCTTGCCCGGCTTCAGCAGGACCTTGCCCGCGCCGTATTCGCCTATGATCTCATGAGGGATGGTGGTGTTTTCCATGGGTATAGAGATCAGGTTCTTCTTGGCGTCCTCAATGCCCTTGCGAATGGCATCGGGAATTTCAGCCGCCTTTCCGTTGCCAATGCCCACATACCCGTTCTCGTCGCCCACTACAACCAGGGCGCTGAAACGGAAGTTTCTGCCACCCTTTACAACCTTGGTGACACGGCTGATATTAACTACCTTTTCCTTCAGGTCCAGAGTATTCGGATCAATCTTCTGCAATGTGTTCCCCTCCTTGCTCGGAAATCCGGGTTAAAACTCCAGGCCGGCTTCTCTTGCGCCTTCGGCCAGTTCTTTAACCCTGCCATGATAAAGGTAGCCGCCTCTATCGAAAACTACCTGTTTGATTCCTTTTTCCAATGCCTTGCTGCCGATCAGCTTACCCACTTCCCTGGCCGCAGCCTTGTTGCCTGTATACCCGAGCTTTCCCTTCAGGGCTTCGTCAAGGGTTGAAGCGGCAGCAAGAGTGGTGCCCTTAGTGTCATCGATGATCTGGGCATATATATGTCTTGCGCTTCTGAAAACACAGAGCCGCGGTCTTTCGGATGTGCCTGAGATCTTTTTGCGCACCCGCACATGCTTGCGGATTCTGACCTTGTTCCTGTCAATCTGTTTGATCATGCCACACTCACTCTCCTCTCCTATTTACCGGTCTTGCCTTCCTTGCGGACAATGACTTCACCGGCGTACCTGATTCCCTTGCCCTTATATGGCTCAGGCGGGCGTTTCGCGCGGATCTTCGCGGCCAGTTCGCCTACAGCCTGCTTATCCGCGCCCTTTACGATTATCTTATCGGGCGACGGCACTTCAATGGTAATTCCAGCCGGCTCCTCAATCTCAACGGGATGGGAATATCCGAGAGTCAGAACGAGCTTTTTACCCTGCTTCTGGGCTCTGTAACCAACACCCACGATTTCAAGCTGCTTCTCAAAACCCTGTGTAACACCAACTACCATGTTGTTGAGCAGCGACCGGGTCAAGCCGTGCAGTGCACGGTTTTCCTTTTCATCGTTCGGCCTGGTGACAATTAGGGTGTTTCCTTCTTTTTTAATGGTCATGTTTTTGTGGAAGGTTTCGACCAGGGTACCCTTGGGCCCCTTGACAGTCACTTCCTGACCGTTGATCTTAACATCCACGCCTGCCGGGATTTCCACCGGCATCCTGCCTATTCGTGACATATTGTGTGCACCTCCAGTCCTTAGATTGAGAACAGATCCCTGTTCTTTTCAGAACTCTATAACAGCAAGCCTGTTACCAGACAAAGGCGAGCACTTCGCCGCCGACGCCAAGTTTCCTGGCTTCCTTATCTGTTACAATTCCTTTCGATGTGGAAACAATAGCGATACCCAAGCCGCCAAGAACCCTGGGAATCTCGTTCTTGCCGGCATAAACCCTCAGTCCGGGTTTGCTGATCCTCTTGATTCCGGTTATGACATTCTTCTTGTTTTCGGTATACTTAAGGGTTATCCTTATGATTCCCTGCTTCTTGTCGTCGATATCGGTTATCTCCCTGATGTATCCTTCTTCCAGCAGTATCTGGGCGATCCGCCTCTTGAGCTTTGAAGCCGGGATATCAACGGTTTCGTGCTTAGAATCCGCTGCGTTTCTGATCCTTGTAAGCATATCCGCAATTACATCGGTTGCATGCATTGTTACAGACCTCCTTTCGCTACTGTTACCAGCTTGCCTTCTTCACGCCGGGGATCTGGCCCTTGTACGCCAGTTCCCTGAAGCATATACGGCAAATGCCAAATTTTCTGAGATAAGCATGTGGTCTGCCACAGAGCTTGCAACGGTTATAATAACGCGTTGAGAATTTGGGTTTCCTCTGCTGCTTCAATATCATGGATTTCTTTGCCACTACAAATACCTCCTTTAGCTCCTGGCAAATGGCATTCCGAGAAGGGCCAAAAGTTCCCTTGCCTCTTCGTCGGTCTTGGCTGTGGTAACAAATGTGATGTCCATGCCGCGCACTTTATCAACCTTGTCATACTCGATCTCGGGAAAGATAAGCTGTTCCTTGATTCCCAGGGTGAAATTGCCCCTTCCGTCGAAGGAGTCCGGGTTGATGCCCCGAAAGTCCCTGACCCTCGGAAGTCCGACGTTGAACAGTTTATCCACGAACTCGTACATCCTGTTCCCGCGCAGAGTAACCTTGCAGCCGATATTCATTCCTTCACGGATCCTGAATGCCGCGACGGACTTCTTTGCCTTGGTTACAACGGCCTTCTGGCCAGTGATAATGGCAAGATCGCCGGCCGCGTTCTCAATGGCCTTCGGGTTCTCCCTGATATCGCTGACACCCATATTGAGAACAACCTTTACCAACTTCGGGATCTGCATGGGATTCTTGTATTTGAACTTTGCCTGAAGCGCCGGAGCAACTTCTGCCTTATATTTTTCAAGCAATCTTGGCATTCTGTCTTCAACCTCCTTAAGGATTACTCTTTCCCTTTCCTGATAATGTCAATTACTTCACCGCATTTCTTGCAGACCCGAGCTTTTCCGCCGTCTTCAAGGATCTTTTTGCCAACCTTGGTCGGAACGCCGCACTTCTCGCAGATGAGCATGACCTTACCAGCGTATATGGGAGCTTCCTGGTGAACCAGTCCGCCCTGGAAACCCTTGTTCGGTCTCGGCTTTTCATGCTTGGTAACGATATTTACGCCCTCGACAACGACTTTGCCTTCAATGTGGTCCACATCAAGGACCTTTCCTTTCTTGCCCCTGTCCTTGCCGCTGAGCACGTATACCATATCTCCCTTTTTAACGTGTACCTTTCCCATGAGCCAAGCCTCCTTCCTTACAGCACTTCCGGCGCAAGGGATATGATCTTCATGTAGTCCTTTTCCCTGAGTTCCCTTGCGACGGGGCCGAATATGCGGGTTCCTCTCGGGCTGCCGTCATCCTTGAGAATAACTGCCGCATTCTCATCGAAACGTATAACCGAACCGTCCGGCCTTTTCAGGCCTTTTACAGAACGGACAACAACAGCTTTAACTATTTCACCTTTCTTGACAACACCGCCGGGCGTTGCGCTTTTAACCGAACAGACAATCACGTCGCCTATATTGGCATACTTCCTCTTTGAGCCGCCCAGGACCTTTATACACATCAATTCCTTGGCGCCAGTGTTGTCAGCCGACTTTAAATATGTCTGTGCCTGGATCATTTCCTGCGCCTCCTCTTACTTCGCTTTTTCGATGATCCTGACCAGCCGCCATCTCTTTTCCTTGCTGAGGGGCCTGGTTTCCATTATCTCCACGCGATCACCGACTTTGCATTCATTGTTTTCGTCATGGGCCTTGAACTTGGCAGTCCTCTTTATGATCTTCTTGTAAAGCGGGTGCTTTACGTTGTCCTCAACAGCCACGACAATGGTCTTATCCATTTTATCACTTACAACCCTGCCAACCCGGGTTTTTCTCATATTCCTTTCAGCCACGCGAAGCAAACCTCCTTCCGGTTATAAGGCCGTTAAGCCTGTCTTATTCCAAGTTCCTTTTCACGGATGATGGTCTTCACCCGTGCTATATCCTTTTTAACCTGCTTCAGCCTCATAGGATTCTCAAGCTGGCTTGTAGCATGCTGGAACCTCAGCTTAAACAATTCGGCCTTGAGTTCGTTGAGCTCTTCATTGAGTTCGTCACGTGTCTTTTCCCTGAGCTCCTTCAGATCAGATGCTTTCATTCTATACACCTACCTCTTCGTTTCGTGCTATGATCTTGCACTTTACAGGCAACTTGTGGGACGCCAGTCTCAATGCTTCCCTGGCTACTTCTTCGGGTACGCCCGCAATCTCAAACAGTACGCGGCCCGGTTTTACAACCGCCACCCAGTATTCGGGGGATCCTTTACCGGAGCCCATACGAGTTTCGGCAGGCTTCTTGGTAACCGGTTTGTCCGGGAAGATCTTTATCCAGACATGGCCGCCTCTCTTTACAAAACGGGTCATGGCTACACGTGCCGCCTCGATCTGGTTGCTTGTTATCCATGCCGGCTCTATGGCCTGCAGGCCGTAGTCGCCGTAAGCAACGGTATTGCCGCGGGTTGCCTTGCCGGTCATGCGTCCCCTCTGGACTCTTCTGTATTTGACTCTCTTAGGCATCAGCATTATGCTTCTCCCCCTTCCTTCCTGTCCTTCTTCTTGCTGGGAAGAACCTCGCCTTTATAAATCCAAACCTTAACACCTATCTTTCCATAGGTTGTGTCAGCTTCCGCAAAACCATAGTCGATGTCCGCGCGCAATGTCTGCAGGGGGATCGTTCCCTCGTGATAATGCTCGGTGCGCGCGATTTCAGCGCCGCCCAGCCTTCCTGAAACCTGGGTCTTGATACCCTTCGCGCCCAGCTTCATGGTCCGTGACATAGCCTGCTTCATGGCGCGGCGGAATGAAATACGCTTCTCAAGCTGCGCTGCAATGCTCTCGGCAACCAACTGCGCATTCAGTTCGGGAGTCTTTATCTCGGTGATGTTGAGAAGGACGCTCTTGCCCGTCATCTTCTCAAGTTCCTTCCTGAGAGCCTCTATGCCCGCTCCCTGCTTGCCGATGATGATACCGGGCTTGGCGGTGTGGATATTGATCTTTATCTTGGCTGCCGCCCGCTCGATCTCAATCCTGGCAATCCCGGCAATATAGAGCTTTTTTTTGATAAACTTCCGGAGTTTGAAATCCTCAACCAGGAAGCTGCTGAAGTCCTTCTTGCTGGCATACCATTTCGTATCCCAGTCCTTAATGATTCCTATTCTCAGTCCATGCGGATTAACTTTCTGGCCCATCCTGCAACCTCCCCTATTTAGCCTTTTCCCTGAGAACCACTGTGATATGGCTGGTCCTCTTGCGGATCCTGAAAGCACGGCCCTGCGCTCTCGGCCTGATCCTTTTCAGTGTCGGGCCCTGTTCAGCATATATTTCCGATACATACAAGCTGTCCCTGTCCAGCTGGTTGTTGTTGACCGCGTTGGACTCCGCGGATTTCAGCAGCTTGTACAGAATCTCCGATGCCTTCTTGGGCGTATACCTCAATATAGCGTAAGCTTCATCAATTCCCTTATTCCTTATAAGATCGATAACCAGCTTGGCCTTCCTGGCAGAAATCCTGGCATGCCTGACTACGGCCCTGCCTTCGTCCTTGCCTATGCCAAGGACTTTCCGTTCCTTCTTTGTCAGAACGGGCAGCTTCTTGGATTTACTGTGGCTCTTGCTGTACTGTTCGAGCAGCTCCTCCTTTTTTTCAAGAAGCTCCTCTTTGGACATCACCTTTCTGCCCAAGTCAATTCCTCCTTCCGCTTCAGAGAGTTTACTTCTTAAGCTTTGAGCTCTTCTCGTCCTTGCCGTGGCCCCTGTAGGTGCGTGTTGGAGCAAACTCACCCAGTTTGTGGCCAACCATATCCTCGGTTATATAAACCGGTACATGTTTGCGTCCGTCATGGACCGCGATCGTGTGTCCGACCATCTCGGGAAAGATGGTGGATGCGCGGGACCAGGTTTTTATAACCTTCTTCTCATTTTTATTGTTCATTTCGATAATCTTGGACAAAAGCCTTTCATCAACATAAGGACCTTTTTTCAGCGATCTGCCCACGGTACGAACCTCCTTCCAGCCAATTACTTGCGTCTCTTGACAATGAGCTTGTTGCTCTGCTTGTTCTTCTTGCGGGTCTTGTAACCGAGTGTCGGCTTACCCCATGGTGTAACAGGGCTTGGCATACCGATGGGTGACTTGCCTTCGCCGCCGCCGTGGGGATGGTCGCTGGGATTCATGACGACGCCGCGGACAGTCGGCCTGATGCCCATCCAGCGTTTCCTTCCGGCCTTGCCGATTGAGATATTCTCATGCTCGACATTTCCTACCTGGCCGATGGTCGCCTTGCATCTGATATTGATCTTGCGGACCTCTCCGGATGGGAGCCTGACCTGGGCGTAACTTCCTTCCTTGGCCATGAGCTGCGCGAGGTTTCCTGCCGCGCGGACAAGCTGGCCGCCCTTTCCGGGTTTCAGTTCAATATTGTGGATAAGTGTACCCACAGGGATGTTCTCCAGGGGCAGCGCGTTGCCCGGCCTGATATCGGCGTTCGGTCCCGAAAGCACCTGGTCGCCCACCTGTAGCCCGTCGGGAGCGATGATATATCTCTTCTCGCCGTCGGCATAGGTGAGCAGGGCGATGCGGGCCGTCCTGTTGGGATCATATTCAATGGCTGAAACCTTTGCGGGAATATTGTCCTTGTCCCTCTTGAAGTCAATTATTCTGTACTTCTGCTTTGCGCCGCCGCCGCGATGGCGTACGGTTATTCTTCCGTAGGAGTTCCTCCCGCTCTTCTTCTTCAGCGGGGCAAGAAGGCTCTTTTCCGGCTCCTTCTTGGTAATCTCCTCAAATGTCGATACAGTCATGAATCTTCTTCCGGGAGATGTGGGATTGTATTTCTTTACTGACATTTCTTCCACTCCTTTATCATATTGGGAGCAGGCCGTTATCAGGACGAGTGCAGATCCTATATTTCCGGCCTGTCCGGCAGTTTATGCTGCAATAATTACTGGCCTACACCGAACTCCTCGATGGATGTCTTGTATTTCTTGGCGGTTGCTACTTCCTTGCCGCCCTTGCCAAGATAGGTTACGGGCTTGGGATCGGTATCGATGGTAACAATCGCTTTCTTGAAGGCTTCGGTCTTGCCGACATGAACGCCAAGCCTCTTTTCCTTCCCCTGGTAGTTGATGGTGTTGACCGCCAGCACCTTCACCTGGAAAAGCTTCTCAACGGCGTTCCTGATCTCGGTCTTTGTGGACTTTTTGTCCACGATAAAGGTGTATTTGCCCTGGGCAATTTCCTGGTTGCTCTTCTCGGTAATGTACGGGCGAATAATGATATCCTCCGCGCGCTTCATTATGCATACACCTCCTCAATCTTGGCGACGGCTTCCCTGGTAACAATGAACTTCTTATACCTGAGAATGTCATAGGTATTTATTGTGTTCACCAGGGCCGTCTTAACGCCGCTGATATTTCTGGAAGACTTGATAACCTTTTCGTCAACAGCGGGAAGCACGATCAAAGCTGAGCTGTTCACATTCAGATTGTCCAGCACCTTAACCATTTCCCTGGTCTTTATGGCGTCGAACTTAAGCTCGTCCAGGACTACCATATCGTTATCAAGGACCTTGCTGGTAAGAGCGCTCTTGAGCGCCAGCCTCTTAACCTTCTTGGGCAGGGTATACCTGTAGCTCCTGGGCTTGGGCCCCAAAGCGACTCCGCCGCCCTTCCACTGGGGTGAGCGTATGCTTCCATGGCGTGCACGGCCGGTCCCCTTCTGCCTCCAGGGCTTCCTTCCGCCGCCGCTTACTTCTGCGCGGGTCTTTGTGGACTGGGTGCCCTGCCTCGCGTTTGCAAGGATGTTCACAACTGCGGCATGCATGGCCGCTTCATTTACTTCAATACCGAAAATATCGTCACTGAGAATCATATCGCCGACCTTTTGGCCGTTCATATTGTAAACGTCTACTTTTGGCATATCATATCCTCCTTCCGAGCCAGTCTTTCGTTATGCCTTCACCGAATTCTTGATCACAAGGAGGCCGCCCTTAGGACCGGGTACTGCGCCCTTAACGAGCAAAAGCCCTCTCTCGGCGTCTACCTTCACAACCGACAGGTTCTGAACGGTCACTTTCTCAGCTCCCATATGACCTGGCATGACTTTTCCTTTGAATACGCGGCTCGGGTCGGAGTTTGCTCCCATGCTTCCCAGACCTCTGTGGTATCCCGAACCGTGGGACATACGGCCCCGTGCTGTTCCGAAACGCTTCACGGTTCCCGCGAAGCCGCGGCCCTTGGAAATGCCGGATACATCAACCTTGTCGCCATCCTTGAACATATCCTCAACCTTGATGACACTCCCGACCTCGTAGCCGGAGATATCGTCAAGCCTGAATTCCCTCAGGTATCTCTTCGTGGGGACCTTGGCCTTTTCAAACTGGCCCCTGTCAGGCTTGTTGAGCCTTTTGGCAGGAATATCCTCATAACCCACCTTGATGGCGTTATATCCGTCGATCTCCTCGGTTTTCTTCTGGACGACCGACACGGGCCCGGCTGCAATAACGGTAACCGGCAGCATATCGCCGTTTTCGCTAAATACCTGTGTCATACCCAATTTTTTGCCAAGCATGATTTTCTTCATCCAAAATACCTCCTGTCATTGGTTCAGCCATGCTGAACTTAACATCATCATTCTTTACAGCTTGATTTCAATATCCACCCCTGCCGGAAGGTCCAGCCTCATAAGGGCGTCAACCGTCTTCGGCGTGGGCATAAGTATATCGATAAGCCTCTTATGTGTCCTGATTTCAAACTGCTCTCGAGAGTCCTTATACTTGTGCGGAGCCCTGAGTATCGTCACAACTTCCTTCTTGGTAGGAAGAGGCACAGGCCCCGAAACCTTGGCACCCGTTCTCTTTGCGGTCTCGACAATCTTCTCGGCAGACTGGTCGATGACCTGGTGATCAAACGCCTTCAGCCTGATTCTGATTTTCTGTTTGTTCGCCATATACAAACCTCCTTGAGTATTGATTTCTCTGGCGCAACAAGCTGTTCTCTGTACACTCTGCCGGGTGTTCCATGTTAATTCATAGTAAAAGCCCAGATTTATACTGGGCCACAATACAAACATACAGATGAAATAACATGCATGATGTACAGTGACTTGCGCCCAATTTCTCCGAATCGGACATTCTCCGCTGCAGTTCCCAGTCTGTTTCACCTGCCATCTGCAGCTTCATCGTATGCCTTGTCACAGCAAGCAATATTGTACTACAGGATTATTTGATTTGCAAGAACAAAATTTAGCCCCAAACAAAAATTTTTTATCCCTCATTTGAAAAGGTAAATTCCACTCCAAAAAGGTACAAAGCAGAATTTAGTTTTTCAAAAACAGATAAAAAGATATAGTGGAAATAAGTTATGCAAAAAAGATATGATGTTTTTGGGTGGCGCCTCTTTGGGAGGTAT
>JAAXZX010000049.1 GCA_012719645.1 Clostridiaceae bacterium | reverse complement strand
GTCCTTTCCCTTCATCTCGGGATATATATTCATAAGCCTTCTGACATCCTCGGACCAATGGACCAGGAGCGGCTGGCCCGTCCAGCCGGTACCTGGCCAGAAACTGTCGGCCGCTACGATAGCGCCCGTATCCTGGCTCCATACTATCTCAAGCTTCTTTTCCAACACGTCCGCAGTTCCCCATGAGGCGGAGTTTCGATAATTGTTGCCGCGGAAAGTGGTGATGCCTTCAACCAGGGAATAGGCCCTATCCGACGCAAATGCCAGGGTATATTCAGGGACATACGCCACGGGTTTCCCGCCCTGGAGGACCTGGTATTGGATGGTGGCGCCGTCGGCATATTTCTTGGTGACAGCATGGTTGTTACCCTCGGTCCGGCTCACAAAGGAGGGAGGTTCCTGCCAGTCCAGGAGCAGGGCTTCCGGGTCTGTTATCTCTGGTGTCGGTGTGGGTTCTGGAGTGGGTGTTGGCGTTGGCGTGGGGGTTGGAGCCGGTTCCGGTGTTACATCTGAAGCCGCATCAGGTGTGGGCGTAACAGCGGCATCGCCGTTATCGACCCAGGGCAGCCTGTCCCGGAAAACTATGAGCGCTGCAAGCACAAGAAGGCTGACCGCCAGCGCCGCTATCCAAACTTTATAATTATATTCTCCGCTTTTGCGGTCTCTTCTATCCATGAAATACCCTCCAATAAATCTGCCGGGGAACACGGGTCCTGCAGTGGTTTACTTGATCCGGACCCCGTATATTTTCGGTGTGTACGATCCTACGACGATCATATCGTTGTAAACCGCAGGGGAGGATTCTATGTTCCGCCCGAGGCTTATGACATCAAGGTCCTTTCCGGTCCTGGGATCGAAAAGGTGCATATCGCCGTTGTAGTCGCAGAAAACAGCGTAGGTCTTTCCGTCGTTTGCCTTGAAAGCCACAGGGGAGCTCCAGCTGTAAGCCCTCAGGCTTCTTGTCCATACTTCCTCGCCGGTCTTCTTGTTCAGCGCTACCAGCTTGCCATCCATTGTCGAGCCGGTGAAGCAGATGGGGAATATGATCAGGTCGGAAATATCGTCCTTCCCCAGGATGGGCGTCCCCAGGGAGCCTCCGTTGATATAAAACTGGTAGTAGCATTCATAGTCCTTCTGCCAGATCAGTTCCCCGGTCAGCGCGTTGAACTTTCGGATATTGCAGGGCGCGGTTGGGTTCCTGTTGTTCTGGCTTCTCTTGTCAATTTCGTTGGCCGTGTACAGGAATACGCCCTCGGGCGTTTCCTCTATCACCGTGGTCGTATCGGTGTCGTCCCCCACATCATAGATCCAGACCGGCTTTAATGTATTGATGTCAAGGCACATGAAGGTGCCGCCGTTATCGCAGAAATACATATAGTTCTTATATATAGCCGGGGAGTTCTCTATGCCCTGCTCGGGGTTTTTCAGATCCTGGTACCGGAACTTGGTGATCTGCGGGGCGATGTCTATGGCGCCCGCTTCCCTGTCGTAACGCGTGTTGAGCTTCACCTTGTAAATAAGGCCATTTTCAGCTACTTCCAAAAAT